>NZ_JBFUGG010000005.1:0-270276 GCF_056403035.1 Flavobacterium sp. P3_A6
CAAATTCTAGTGGTCTTTCTCAAATCTTCCGATTCTATTACTCTTATTTTATTTGTCTCGTCTTTTGGACGAGACGGCTGTCAATTCAATATGTCTAGGAACGTGTTCTTACTTATTTATTCCGCTTTTCGTTTATCTCTCAAAGCGGGTGCAAAAGTAACTATTCTTTTTTATCTGGCAAGATATTTTTGAAGTTTTTTTTGAAAAATATTTTTTTTCAATTTCTTCTCATTTTCTTATCAGCCTATCAAGGAACGTTACGCGTTTTGCGGGGTGCAAAAATAACATCCGTTTTTAAATCTCACAAGCTTTTTTAAATCTTTTTTTGAAAATAAATTTTCTCTTTGATCATATTGCCTGCCAGTATTTTAAAGAACGTAATCGCCGTTGCGGGTGCAAAAGTAGCCCCTTTATTCGTTTCTGCAATGCCTTTTCTTAACTATTTTTTGTTTATTTTTTAATACATTGGTTTGGCGAGGGTTACAATGCGGATTCTTGAAGATTATTGAATCGGAACAAGTGATTTTGCAGAGTTATATCGGTTTTAGCCGGATTTTGGAGGTTTCTTTATGAATCCTGCACACTTTATGCCCCTGAAAAACCTATACCTAATATATACAGGAAAGATCACCCCTATGAAAAACCAATGCCCTAGCCCTGATCGAAGCGGAAATCCCTGCGGGCCGGGGTTCGGAACACAAGATTGAAACGAAGAGCAGGTGGAAGCTACTGATTATCACCACAAGAACTAATCAAATCGAATAGCTTTGACTGGAGAAATTTTTGTGACTATATAAGATGGTATTAATAACACCAGTCCACATATTATTACCGTAAGAAAATTCAACGCTAAGATATATCCTAAGTTAAGATACACTGGAGCTTGATTGACATAATAATTTTCGGGATTGAGTTTTATAATTCCGAAATGTTGCTGAACTAACAGCAAAGAAATTCCGATTCCATTACCCCAAACAAGACCTCTTACGATAAGATAAAAGGCATTGTAAAGGAATATTTTTCTAACTGACCAATTATTAGCTCCTAATGCTTTTAGAATCCCTATCATTTGAGTACGTTCCAGTATAAGCACCAACAAGGCTACTACCATATTTATAGTTGCCACAAGTATCATTACAACCAATATTACAATTATATTGAAATCGAAAAGCTGCAGCCACTCAAATATGTAACTGTATTTTTCAATAATTGTCTTAGTATCCAAAGTTGAAGATGTTTTTTCATATACCTGCTCTCCTGTTTCCTTTATTGTATTGAAATCTTTGACAAAAACCTCAAACGCTCCAATTTGATTTGGTCTCCATTTATTGATTCGCTGTATATGGCTAATATCTCCTATTATATATGTAGCATCAAATTGCTGGAATCCTGAATTAAAAACACCAGCTATTTTGAATCTTCGAACATTTGGCAATTGATTTTGATCTTCCTTAATAAAGAAGGTATTAAAAGAATCTCCAACTTTGAGCTGTAGCCGGTTAGCCAAAAACTGAGAAATCACAACTTCTTGGGTGTTTTTTAAAAAATTAGGCAATTCTCCAGAAACAAGATACTCTTTTATGTTCCCCCATTGATAATCATTACCTACTCCTTTAAAAATAATTCCTTCAAATGCAGTATCAGTTCTAATAATTCCAGATTTACTGGCTATTGCCTGAATATGGTTTACTTCTGGAACAGCATTAAATTTTGGATAAAAATCCTGATTCTTATCGATAGGTGATAATGTAATTTCAGATTGGTTATTATCATAGTTCGAAATTATAATATGCCCGTTGAAAGCCGCAATTTTTTCGCGGATTTTATTTTGCAAACCAATACCAGTCGCCACAGAAACTATCATCATAATCATACCTATAGCTATAGCCGATATAGCAATGTTAATTATTGGAGCCGATATGCTGCTTTTATAATCTTTGGCCGTAATAAGCCTTTTTGCAATAAAATATTCTAAATTCAAATTGATTTATTTTGAGGAACTAAACAAATATACGTAAAGTTTTATTTAAGGCCTTGTTAACCTTTTTTAGCGATTTGAATAACAATCGCCTTAACAAACTAGAATCTTAAAGTGGTAATTTCTTTTTCATTTCTTCGACAATATTGAATACCGCTGGACATATTGCAATATTTTTAAGTGTCAAATCAGTAATTTGCTGAAACTTCTTTCTGTCAGTATGTGGAAATTCCCGACACGCTTTCGGGCGAACATCATATATAAAACAAGTATTATCATTATCCAAAAAAGTACAAGGGACATTTTGCAACACATAATCCCTATCCTCATCTATACGTAAATATTGCTCAATAAATTGTTGTGGCTTTTGCCTCAAATGTTTTGAAATACGTTCAATATCCGCCAATGTAAACAACGGACCAGTAGTTTTACAGCAATTGGCACATTTTAAACAATCCGTTTTTTTGAATTCAGCATCGTGAATATCCTGCATTACATAATCCAAATTCTTAGGTGTTTTCTTTTTTAGCTTATCAAAATACTTTTTATTTTCGATATGCTTATCTTTGGCAAGTTTTCCTAATTCGTTTAAAGCTGGTTTCAATTTTTAAATGTTGGATGTTGAATTCGCAAAAGTAATAAACTTTAAACTCGGAAATTTAAACTTGAAACTAATTTTATGAAAGATCTTTTTGGAAAAGCAATACTTGACTACCAAACCAACAATAAACCTGAAGATTTAATAACCGAAACTTCTATTTCAGAAGAAGACGAAATGAGCGTTGCTTATCTGTTTCGAGGCTATACCGAGATGCCTAAAATAGAACAAAAAGCATTACAACTGGCCAAAGGAAAAGTTCTTGATGTGGGATGTGGAGCCGGAAGCCACAGTTTAACTTTACAAAACGACAGGCATCTTGATGTTACATCCATCGACATTTCGGAAAATGCAATTCAAACTTGTAAACTTCGCGGATTGAAGAATGCCAAAGTACAAGATTTGATGACTCTAGAAAATGACAAATTCGATACCATTATTATCCTAATGAATGGACCAGGAATTTGTGGTAAACTAAAAAACCTTTCAAAATTTCTTTTGAAATTAAAATCCCTGTTAAATGATGGAGGACAAATATTAATGGACAGCTCTGATATCATCTATATGTTTGATGAAGATGAAGATGGCGGAAAATGGATTCCAACAGAAAATGAATATTATGGAGAAACCATTTTCAGCATAACCTATAAAGGAGAAAAAGAAGAACCTCTGGACTGGTTATTTCTAGATTATAACACATTGCAAAACGCAGCTTTCGCAAATGGACTTCAATGCGAAATGCTTCTTGAAGGAGAACACTATGACTACTTAGCGAAACTTACAATCTAAAAACAAGGAAACCAAATGCAAAAAACATTTGGTTTCCTATAACAACGATTCTTTATATTTTAAATACTCAAATTAACCTTGACCAGCAATTTTAATAGGTACCTCATAAAGAACCCTAACTTTTTTTCCTCTAGTTTCGCCTGAAGTCCATCGAGGAGACTTACTGATAACTCTCTTTGCTTCAGCACCAGTGCCTCCGCCAAGATCTTTAACAACATTAACATTAGTTACCGTACCGTCAATTTCAATAATAAAAGCAACTTTTAAAGTCCCTCCACTACCATCATACTCAGGCATTTGATAGTTAGTGCTAATAAATGTCATGAATGCATTGTTTCCGCCAGGAAATTCCGGCCTCACTTCTACCTCTTCATAACTGTAAGGAGCATCATCAACAATAGTGGCAGTTACCTGTGCAGAAGCAAAATCCACAATAAACAAAGTAATTACAGAAAGTAAAATTCTTTTCATGGGCTAATTCAATTATATGTTTTTAAAAAAGTAGGTTTTGGTAAATGTATAAAAAAATACACTTATAAAAACAGATTGAATAAAAATAATAAAATAAAATTAACACATTGTCACAAAATTATATTTTAGAGTTAACAATTTAATCCAAAAAAAATTTGAAATATCAAAAAAACAATTTTTAACAAGAAAAAACATAGTGATTACTTTTCTAAAAAAAGACCAAACCATCTAATTTATAGACAAATAGAAAAGTAAGCAATCAAATCAAAAAAAACATTGCTAATTACCCGACTAGCATTTTGGCAATTAACAATATTTTCAAAAAAAACTATAATATAAACTAAAGTATATATTAAGGGATATTTAAGTATTTATGCGTTTGCAATGAAACGCGCCATTTGGGATTATTCATGACATATTCAACAATTAGAGGGGTCATTTCTTCCTTTTTGCTCCATTCTGGCTGCAGAAAAAGAATTGCGCCAGAATTAACCTTTTCAGCTTGTTCCTCGGCAAAAATAAAATCATGCTTATTATAAATAATCACCTTAAGTTCATTAGCATTATCATAAACTGTTTCTGTTGGCAATTTGTTTTTCTTTGGCGAAAGACAAATCCAATCCCAATTACCACTTAAAGGATAAGCTCCGGAAGTTTCAATATGAACTCTTAAATTATGGTCTTTTAATTTTTGAGTCAAAGGACTCATATCCCACATTAAAGGTTCACCCCCAGTAATAACTATCGTATCAGCATATTTAGCCGCATTCTCTACAATCAAATCGATTTTGGTTGGCGGATGTAGCTCTGCATTCCAACTTTCTTTAACATCACACCAATGACAACCAACATCACAACCTCCTATTCTAATAAAATAAGCAGCGGTACCTGTATGAAAACCTTCTCCTTGTATAGTATAAAACTCTTCCATTAACGGAAGCATAGTCCCTTTATTAACTTCTAATTGAACTTCTTTAGATAACATTATATAAATTTAGGCTACAAATATACGCAATTAAAAGAAACCTAAATAATAACCAAAAAACACAATCAAAATGAACAGGGAAACACCAATTAGGAATATAAAAAAAACGGCAACTATTTCTAATTGCCGTTTTAAAAAAAATATTTTTGATTATTTTAAAGATTTCAATGAATCTAAGGCATATTGATTCGCAGGATCAATAACCAATGTTTTATTAAAATATTCAATTGCTTTAGTTTTATCTGAATTTGCATAACTAGCTCCAGCAGTATTGTAGCTTTCAATTAATTTTTTAGCTACAGCAGGTTTTGCCAATTCTTCTGGTCCTTTTTCCGTAACAATATTTACGTAATCATTGTAATATTTTATTGTCATCTCATCATTTTCCAACAAACTGTTTGTTCTTGCTCTGTATAAATAAGCATCTTGAGTTTTAGGAGAAGCCTCAATTACGGCAGCATAAGCTAAATCAGCTCTTTGCAAAGCAATCGGATCTGGTTTCGCATCCTTTTTTGTATTATCAAAATATAAACTATTTCCTAAATAAAAGTTGTCCAAAACATAGTTTTTAGATTCTTTATTAGCAACAGCGATTTCATAAATAATTCCAGCCTGTTTGAATAATTTTAATTCGTATAATTTTTTCCCAATATCGCTAATATTCATAGCTAAACTATTAGCATCCATTTCTGATGATTTTTTCACATCAAGAATACCATTATCAAACAATGCAGCATCAAGATTTTTTCCATCTTCACCAATTGCTTTCTTAATTTTAGCAAAACCTAAAACTTGATAATCAAAAGCAATAACTTTATTCGTAGGATCTGAAATAAAACTTTCTAAAGATTTTATTGCGACATCATAATTTCCATTTTGATAAGCTGAAATCCCTAAATAGCGCAGAATTCTAGGATTAACCTTATCTAGTTCAACCATTTTATTTGCTTCAGCTTCTAACGCCTTATACTCACCAGCTAAAACCAAAAAGTCAGCATGACGCATTCTAGAGCTAACTGAATAATCTGTTAAACTCAAATATTTTTCATAATTAAGCAAGGCTTTTTCAATATAAACTCTATACTTAGAAGGTTCATTTCTACCCCATAAATAATACGTTTCAGCTAACTCACGATAAACTGGCCCATAATTTGCATTGATAGCAATAACTTCATCAAAGGCTTTTATTGCTTCTGTATAAGCTTTAGCGCCTTTCAGCAAAACACCTAACTGCATTTTTGCTCTAATCATTGTATTATCAATAGTATAAGCATTTCTATAAGCTGAGTAAGCTTCATTTTGATTTTTATCACCAAAATAAGCATTCCCTAACGCTAAATTTAATTGCGCATCTTGAGGATTAACTAATTTGGCCTTATTCAAATATTCTAATGCTTTTTTATAATCTGGATTGGTCGAAAATGTATAAGCACGACCTATAAAAATATACTCTTCAATATCTTTCTTTTTTAAATCTTTGGTTGCTAACGCAAATTTTTGTTCAGCTTCTGCTGCATTACCATTATCTAAATCTATTAGACCCAAACCAATATTATTTAGTCTTGCACCTTCTGAACCAGTAAGACCTTTTTGATAATAGATTTTTGCTGAATCTGCATTATTCTGCAATAAATAAACATTTCCTAAATAAAAAGCTGCAGTTCCATTAGTTGGTTTTGCTTGAATTATAGATTTTAATATGCTTTTTGCACTTTCAAATTGCTCAGCATCAATAGCTTTCTTTGCTTGATTAAGATCTTGCGCACGGCCTGTTGCCACAACTGCCAATAGAGCAATACTTAAAATTTTAATTTTATTCATCTTCATTAAATTAATTTATTTTATTTCTTTTCGATATTAGACTTACTTCGTATTATATTTAATTTTCTTGCGGGAATCTTATATGGCAACAAACCGGATTTTAAAATAATTCGTTGTCCTATATCGCCTGCAACGAACGAAGAAAGCCCCATTCCTAAACCGGCATACCCTTGGCAATTCACAATATATAAATCTCTCAATAAAGGATACGTCCCTTCGGCAAAATTACTTTGTGAAGGAGCATAATACCCTTCTCTATTTAAGCCCTTAACATTTAAAACATTTATATTCTTAATAACTGATTCCATTGCTGCAACAGGCTGAGACAGCCAATTTACTCCAACAACCCCAATCATTCCATCATTTTCTGAAACAAATTTTAAAACTTCATTATTAGTTTTAAAAGTGTAAATATCATTCTCTGACAAATTGTTCAATCCAGCTAAATTATTCATATAACTCACAGTGCTTGAATTTGGATTGTCAAAAACGATACCTTTTATTTTAGAGCTTCGTTCTCCTTTCATAAAACCAATTACATCTTTCAATGCAATTAATGTATCATTACTAGATTTATTAGAAACAAAAGCTATGCCATCAATAGCAAATTTAGTTATTTTAGGAACTATTTTTCTTTGTTCAAAAAGATTTAACTCTTTTTTTGATAAATTCCGAGCTAATACAACAATACTAGCCTTTTTGTTAAATAATGAATTTAAGACTTCAGATTCAGATTTAGAAATTAAAGTGAATTTTGCATCATATGAACCTTCAAACACCATAACTTCATCTTCAACAATAGGAGTAATTGTCTCATCGACATAAATAGTAGCTTTACCTTTTAAAATTGTTTCATCATTTAGAGCATTGTTTTCATCCTTTTTGCAATTAAAAAAGAAAAAAATAAAGGATCCAAAAATCAAATAAAAACTAAATCTGGACATAATTATTCTTTATTAGCATTATATACACGGAAAAATCTAATAATAGCATATGCAATTAATACAACGCCTAAAGCTATTCTATATTGCATTTGCATATCAAATGGAAATTTATCCCAAAAAATAACCATTATTCCTAAAAAGAAATAAGCTAAGAAAACCAATATGGTTATAACAAGAAGAAATCGCTCAATAAGCGATTTCTTCTTCAAATTGTTAAATAAATTATTTAACATTATTCTGCTGATTGAATAGTAATCGGAAGAGAGTATAAAACCCTAACTTTTTTACCATTTTGTTCACCTGGAAGCCATTTCGGACATTTATTCAAAACCCTGATTGCCTCTTTTCCAGTTCCATAACCAATATCTCTAATTACTTTGATATCCGTTAAAGATCCATCTTTTTCAACAACAAATGTAACGTAAACTTTTCCTTTAAGGCCTTCTTCTTCTGGAGCTTGATAATTTTTACCTACGAAAGCATAAAATTTTTCAATCCCTCCAGGGAATTCAGGTTTTTGCTCAATACCGGCTAAAGAGTGTACACTAGTATCCTCTGCAATAACTTCAACTACTGGTCCATTACCCACTTCTTCAACTGTAAGAGGAGCATCCGGATCTCCTTTGATAGTTTCTGCACCAGTTTTCTTGTCTTTGATATCATCCATTTTTGGCGGATCTTCAGTAACATCCTCTGCCTTAGCAACAACTGGTTTCACAAATTTAACCATGTCTTGTTTTGGCGGTGGTGGTGGTGGCGGTGCGAGATCTTTCGGCGCCTCAACTTTCTTCTTAGGAGGCATCTTCACGGTAACAATCTTTTTATCCATATCTTCTTCTTCCCCTCCCTTTGGCAAGTAACTTGCGATAAGAGGAGCGCTGATAGCTAGACTAAAAAGAACACTACCAATGATAAGAGCCCGTATAGAAGTCTTACGATTCGATTTTCTAAGTTCGTACGCACCATAAAGTTTATTACGCCCTTCGAAAACGATCTCAATCCATTGATTTTTTATTAAATCTAATTTCATTTTTTATAATTATTAGGTTATTAGTAAAAATTATTTTTTTACTTCTAACAATTTTACTTCTTCAGGTGTAAAGTCATTAACTATTGCATAAGAACCAGTCTTATTTACCCCAACAATTGCCATTTCATCCAAAACATCAACCAGATTACGATAGGTTGATTTTTTGCTCGGCTTGATAATTACAATCATTCCTTTCCCTGGTTCTCCTTTAGCAGTTGAATACTGCTTTACCTGTTCCATTCGAGTTATTAATTCTTTACGAATTCCATCTTTACCATAAGAAAAATCTTTAGGAGTAGCAATTGGACTTTCTAACATTCCCATATAACGCACCAATTTCCCATTTTCCCCAAGCAACAATGTTAATGTTTTATTTTCATCAACTTTAATTGGCTTTTCCTTGGTTTCATCTTTTTCTTTATCTGGCAACGTCAAATCCATGGATTGAGGTTTTGACAAAGTAGTAGTAAGCATAAAGAATGTGATTAACAAGAAAGCCAAATCCACCATGGCAGTTAAATCTACCTTAGAGTTTTGTTTTTTACTTCTTACTTTACCACTGCCTTTTTTGCCACCGCCACTGTCGGTATTTAATTCAGCCATTTTGTGTGTCTTTTTTAATTAAAAATTCTTTCCTCTTAAACCTGTAACCAAGTTAAAGCTATTGACCTTTTGATCTTGCAAAATATCCATTACTTGCTTAATTGCAGGATATTGCTCCTTCGCATCTCCTTTTATTGCAAAATTCAATTCTTTGTCATTAACCTCAATATTTGCTTTACGAGAATAAAGAACCCAATCCTTCAACTGGTTATCCAAAGAATCTTTAGGTATTCCAGGCTGTCCTGCTTTACTTCTATCTGCTGCTTTCATATTCAAAATTTCTTTTAAATTTTGAATTGGCACACCAAAACTTTCCATTAATCCAAATTCCTCAGATTCTTTTTCAGTAAAGGAAACATTATATTTATCCGACATAAATTCAAGTGCTTTTTTACGAACATCTTTTCCTTTTAGGTCAAAAAATACAACTGATTTTCCTTGTACCTTACCAATCGTCAACGTCGACAGATTATCTGCAGGCAATTTAGTTTGAACGGTAGATTGCGGAGTATCAACTGGTAATACTTCAGGTGTTTTAGCAGTGGCAGTCAAAATAAAGAACGTTAGCAAAAGAAACGCAACATCACACATCGCCGTCATATCGGTAGACGTGGACTTTTTTTTCATTTTTATTTTAGCCATTATGTATGTCTATTATTTTGATAAAAAAATATCAAAAATTAATTATTGTTTTAAACTACCTCTAAAATGTCTGTAAGTATTTACGATTGTAGTTCCAGCTTCATCGATTGAATAAGTTAAATCATCAATTTTTGAAGTAAAGAAATTGTAAGCAACAATTGCTGTAATAGAAGTAGAGATTCCTGTAGCCGTGTTAATCAAAGCTTCAGAAATACCAACAGCAAGAGCAGCTTGATCTGGAGTTCCAGCAGTAGCCAAAGCACCAAACGCTTTAATCATCCCAGATACAGTTCCTAATAATCCACCAAGTGTTCCTAAAGAAACTAAAGAAGAAATAATAGTCATGTTTTTCTCTAACATTGGCATTTCAAGAGCAGTAACCTCTTCGATTTCTTTATGTATAACTTCAGAAGCTTCTTCACTATTAAAACCTTCTTTTTTAACATCTTGATATTTAACTAATGCAGATTTAATTGCATTTGCAACAGAACCTTGTTGTTTATCACATGAAACAATCGCTCCTTCAATATCTCCTGATTTGATACTTACTTGGATTGCTTTCATAAATTTATCTAAATTTCCTTTACCTGCAGCTTTTGCGATAACAAAAAATCTTTCAATAGAGAAAACGATAACCATTAATAACATACCTAATAATACTGGTACTATAAATCCTCCTTTGTAAACTTGTCCTAATGTATTTAATGGGTGTCCTTTTTCCGTATCTCCACCTTCAAAATTCGATGGGTCTCCCATCACTTGAGACCAGACTAACCAACCTACAAAAATACATAATGCAATAATAATTCCTGAAACCATTCCTCCACCATTTGAAGTGCTTTCTTTTTTAACTTTAACGTTTGCCATTTTTTTAAATTTTAAATATTTATTTTAGTTTTAATAAACTTGTATAGGAGCAAATTTAATTTTTTAGTTGAAATAAAAAAACTTTTTTTTAAGTATTCTAACAATTTATTTTATTCTTAAAACAGTACTGTAAGGTTTTTTAAGAATAATTGAATATTTTTTTTAAAAAACCTTTCAAAATTATTAAAAAAACAAGACGTTTTAAGCATTCCGAATGTTTTTATTCAAAAAATAGCCTAATTAAAAAACTTACAATTCCTATCAAATCAATCTTTTTTTGTGATATTATTTATAAGAAACACTTGATTATTCMGTTTGAAGAATATTTAATATCTTGCAGTTGATTTCAAAAACTCCCTTAAAATGAGCAACAAAGAAAATTTTATTCAGTGCATAAATAATGGCTATTTATCCAAAGGTGAAAGCATTACACTTGGAGCCTCTATCCTAGATGGTGAAGTATTAGCAAACACTCCTGTAAAAATCCCATTAAAAACATTAAACAGACATGGATTGATAGCTGGCGCCACTGGAACCGGAAAAACAAAGACAATTCAAGTTCTCTCTGAACAGCTATCCTCTTTCGGCATTCCTGTTTTAATGATGGATATAAAAGGTGATTTTAGCGGTATTGCCAAAGAAGGAGAAGAAAAAGATTTCATAAAAGAACGGCATTCAAAACTAAATATCCCTTATGCTGTATCGGGTTTTCCTGTCGAATTAATGACACTTTCCAAACAGGAAGGCGTAAGGCTTCGATCTACAGTTTCAGAATTCGGACCTGTTCTTTTTTCCAGAATTTTAGATTTAAATGACACACAAGCCGGAGTTGTTTCGGTTATTTTTAAATATTGTGATGACAATAAAATGCCTCTGTTAGATTTAAAGGATATTAAAAAGGCCATTAATTACATAACAGAAGAGGGAAAAGACGAAATTGAAGAAAGTTACGGTAAGATATCTACTTCGACTACAGGAACTATTTTAAGAAAAATAATTGAACTGGAACAGCAAGGCGGTGATTTATTTTTTGGAGAATTATCTTTTGAAATTGATGATTTACTGCGTATTGATGAAAACGGAAAAGGTTACATTAATATTATCCGACTAACAGATATTCAAGATAAGCCTAAATTATTCTCCACTTTCATGCTGAGTTTATTAGCCGAAATATACCAGCAAATGCCTGAAAAAGGAGATGCAGACCAACCCGAATTGGTTATATTTATAGACGAAGCCCATTTGATTTTTAATGAAGCCAGCAAAACTTTATTGGAACAAATAGAAACCATAGTAAAGTTAATTCGCTCCAAAGGAATTGGTGTTTATTTTATTACTCAAAATCCAATGGATATCCCTAGTGGCGTTTTAGCACAACTCGGATTAAAAATACAGCATGCCCTAAGAGCTTTTACCGCCAATGACAGGCAAGCCATCAAACAATCGGCGGATAATTACCCCTCATCCGAATATTACAAAACAGATGAAGTATTGACCAGTTTAGGAATTGGAGAAGCCTTTGTAACTGCCTTAAACGAAAAAGGAATTCCAACTCCGCTTGTAGCTACAATGATGCGTGCGCCTATGAGCCGAATGGACATTTTAACGGATGCTGAAATTCAGGAAATTAACAATAAGTCAAAATTAGTTAAAAAATACAGTGAAGTGCTCGACCGCGAAAGTGCTTATGAGATGCTCACTAAAAAAATAGAATCTGCACAAGAACAAGCGATTGTTATTGAGGAAACAAAAAAAGTAAGTAATGAACCAAGCACTGCAAGTGTTGTCACAAAATCGGTTTTGAAGGTTGTTACCAGCGCAACTTTCATCAGAGGCGCATTTGGAATACTCTCTAAAATGTTCAAAAAATAAACCTCCACAGTTTTCAATATTAAAATAGCAACTATAATTACTATTTTTGGTTCAAAAACAAAACATGAAAGCATACGCTACTATAGGATTATTGCTGTTGTCGAATATTTTTATGACATTGGCTTGGTATGGGCATCTTAAATTCAAGGAATTAAAATGGTTTGAAAATGCAGGATTAATAACTGTCGTATTGATAAGCTGGGGCTTGGCATTATTTGAATATTTTTTTCAAGTTCCTGCCAACAGGATAGGCTATGAAGGCAATGGCGGGCCATTTTCTTTGTTACAGCTTAAGGTAATTCAAGAAGTAATCACATTAGTTATTTTTGTGTTGTTCTCCTTGCTTTTTTTCAAAAATGAAACTTTGAGATGGAATCATTTTATTGGTTTTATATGTTTAATTTTATCCGTTTATTTTATATTTAAAAAATAATTCACAATGAAAAAAGTCTTCAAATTATTGATTTTTATATTAATTCTGAATAGCTGTTCGCCAAAGTCAGAAACTAAAAATGCTGCGTATGTCAAATTACAAATTGTTAAAACCGAAAAAGACTTTGAAAAATTAGTAGCAGAAAAAGGATTGGCTGAAGGTTTTTATCAATTTGCAGATTCTAACGCAGTTATCAAAAGAGAACATGACACTTTAATTATCGGCAAGAATAATATTAAGAACTATTATTCAAATCCTAAATATCAAAATAAAACCGTAACATGGTCTCCTGATGCCGTAACTGTTTCCAATGCTGGCGACATGGCTTCGAGTTACGGCAAATATGTTTGGACTTCAAAAGATTCCTCTGGAAAAGCACAAACTTCAAAAGGCATTTTTCATACTGTCTGGAAGAAACAAAAAGACGGTTCTTGGAAATACATTTGGGATTAGATTAATTCTTTACAGGATAAAAGACCAGCTTTGTGGAAGACTGTATAATTTCTTTTTTATTCAATTTCATTTTTCTGAATTTTCCAGAATTATACAATTCAAACTGATCATTGTAATGCGTGCTAAATGGATTTCCGGATTGACCCGTTGGCAAAATCCCCCAACTATTTTCAATATCTGAAAAATCTATCACTCTTCTGCTTGAAGGCCCTCCTTTTACTTTATAAAAACCATCTTCAGCAAAATCAAAAAATTGATTATTTATCACTTCATTCGATCCTGAAACTTCAAAAGGCCCCACATTAAAAAAAGGTCTTAATAATGCTAATTTACCTATTGGGTGCTGATATTCTGCCGTGTGAACTTTTTCCCATTTCCAATCCGAAAGTGTACTGCCTAATTGTTTTTCTAAAGCTGTTACCGCTTCCTCAAATGACTTTGCCACTATTTCGTTTCTGGTTTCCTTCTTGTTTTTGGTCGTAATATCATCCCACCATGGTGAATTTTCACTAGAAATTTGCCTTGTGGTAATTTGCTTCATACAATGAGTCCCCAGAAACCGTTTAAACTTTTCATTCCCTAATTCGTCTTGAAAAGTATTCTTTAAATACAAATAAATCCATTTATTATAAATGACCGGAGCTGTATCAGTCAGATTATTAGTTCCTTTCCATGATTTTAAAACAAATATTGCTTCTTTTTCTATTTTGGAAAGTGATTTTAAATTTAAACTTGAAATCAGTTTTTTCACCATTTCAGGGGCAATTACAGATGTATTGTCATTAATCATTTCGCCAACTGAACCTTTATCCCAATTCGATTTTGAATCCAATAATTGTGTAATTCTTTTCGCTCTGTCTTCAGGAAGATAATATCCAGGATACACAAAACCATCAATTGCTTCCGGCTGATTATTTGCAGAATAAACATAGTTCCAACTTGGATTGACAGCTGAAGGATTTTTAGAAAAATCTAAATATTCAAGATCATCATCTTTACCATCGGATCCATTCAGTATGAAATTAGTATTTACATTATTCTTGTGCCTGTACAATTTTCCTGTTGCCCACCAGCCCACATTTCCTTTAGCATCACCATACATTACATTGAGTCCTGGCGCATGAATAAGTGCTGCGCCTTTTTCAAATTCGGAAACAGACTTAGAATGCGATAAAGCATAAATAGCCTCAATATTATGATTAGGATGCTGTGTATAAATCCAAGACATTGCAACTGGTTTATCGCTTTCCAAACCTACTAATAAATCATTCATAATAGGGCCGTGCTGACTTACTTTAATATTCAGAGCCACATCTGCTGAATCTTTTACTTTTATTATTTTCTTTCTGATTCCGTACTCTTGGAATCCGTTTTTAGTTTTATACTGATTACTGTTTTCCGGATTATTTTCTTCTTGGTAAAAATCCACATCATCGTTTTCAAACATCGTCAAACCATAAGCATATTCATGATTATGCCCCAACAAAGGAAACGGCGCGCCAGCCAAATAACAGCCATATAATTCGAAATCTGGAGTTACTATATGAGCTTCATACCAAGTGCCTGGCTGTGAGAATCCAATATGAGGATCATTGGCAAAAATCACTTTTTTATTTTTTGTTTTCGGTGGAGCAATAACCCAGCCGTTACTCCCTACAAAAGGAGCAACTGGCGATTCATCCAATAATGAAGCAATAGATTGTGAAATAGCCGCATACTCTTGTATATTTTGTTTTGCATTCTTGATTTGAGTCGTATTGAATTGTCCTTCTAAGCCAAAATCTTTTAAATAATCCATTCCAAATTTATTACGAATATCGGTAAGCAAAGGATCTGTTTTTTGAGCCATTGCAAAACTAAAAGACATGTAACCAAAAATATTATAGACATCTTGTACCGTAAATTTATCTTTTTTAATTCCTAATAACTGAAACTCAACAGGAGTTGATCCTTCTTCAATATACTGATTAATTCCATCGAGATACGCTATCATCAATTGATATGCCGGGCTATTTTTATCGAAGCCTGCAATTGCTTTTTGAGAAGCTTCTTCAATTCCTAAACCAACAAAAAAGGTATCATTCTTTAAAGCTACCGAACCAAATATTTCGGACAGCCTCCCAGGGACTATTCGTCTAAGCAGTTCCATTTGCCATAATCGATCCTGAGCATGTACATATCCCAAAGCCTCCATTGCATCTTTGGAATTTTCCGCATAAATGTGCGGCACACCAAATTCATCAAAATAAACAACAGTTTCCTTTTGAATACTTTTTAAATAAATTTCCCCTTCATATTTAGGCTTTTGATATCCTCTATATACTGCAAAGAAAATTAGTACCGCAATAAGCAAAAAAATAAATGCAAACAAGACCCGTTTTAATATTCTCATCAGAAGCAATTTTAAGACTTTCCCAAACTTATGTAAAAATCATTATATTTTATATCCATTTTCTAAAACATCTTAAAAAAAGAATCATTTTTTCTCATCAAATGCTGACAAATCATGATTTTGCCACTTTTAATATTATTGTTGAAATTTTAATTACAAAACAAAGAATGCTCATTCTAAAAATTAAAATCAACTATTTAAAATAAGATTTTCACAAGAAATTCTGCATGATTAAACAGCAGTTCCTTATATTTGTTTAAACAGAAAAAACATGAAGAGCATTTCGAAAGAAACCATTTCACAGATGGATAAGATTGAAAAATTAAATTTAATCAGTTCATGTACAGGTTATAAATCTGCCAATTTAATAGCTACAAAATCTATCGAAAACACAACTAATGTTGCTATTTTCAGCAGTGTTACCCATTTGGGAAACAGTCCATCATTAATCGGTTTCATTGTACGCCCAACCACTACTCCAAGAGACACTTATAAAAATATCATGGAAACCGGTTACTTCACCGTAAACCACATAACAATTGATATGATTGCTGACGCTCATCACACATCTGCCAATTATGAATATGGAATTTCTGAATTTGACAAAACCAATTTAGAAGAAGAGTATAAAGAAGGAATCAGTATCCCTTTTGTAAAAGGAAGCCCAGTACAGCTTTATTGCAAATTTGTGAATGAGTATAATATAAAAGAAAACGGAACTATACACCTCATAGCTTCCATCGAAAGTATTTTTTATGAAGAAGCATTAGAACATAAAGATGGCTGGCTGCAATTAGACAAAGGAAATGTTGTTGCCTTAAATGGCACTGACGGTTATTTTTTACCAAAACTAATTGACCGTTTTCAACAGGCTCTGCAAGACGTTCCGACAAAACCTTTCAGGAAAGACAAAGAATAAAAAAATATTAATAAAAAACGGGAACAGCATATCTAACTATTCCCGTTTTTTTATTTCTCTAATATTCCTTTTTTCAAAATCTGCCCAAAGTGAAACATATCTTCATAGGATGTATATAATGGAACTGGTGCCAATCGAATTACATTAGGCTCACGCCAATCAGTAATTACGCCATTTTTCATTAGATAATCAAAAAGCCTGCGCCCTTCTCCATGCAGAAAAACAGATAACTGACATGCTCTTTCGGAAGAATTAGCGGGTGTAATAACCTCAAAAGAACCTTGCACTTCTTTGCCGATTTCTTTCAGGATAAATTCTAAATATGACGTTATTTTATCTCTCTTTTCAATTAATTGATCCATCCCGATTTCTTCAAACATTTCAACAGACGCTAAATAAGGCGCTAAAGATAAAATAGGCAGATTACTTATTTGCCAGCCATCAGCTCCGTGAACAGGGTCAAAAACAGGCTCCATCTTGAAACGTCGTTCTTTGTTGTGTCCCCACCAACCGGCAAAACGGGGCAGTTCTTTATTATTGTGATGTTTTTCATGAACAAAACAGCCCGAAGCATTTCCTGGTCCGGAGTTCATGTATTTATAACTGCACCATGCGGCAAAATCAACATTCCAATCGTGCAGTTCTAATTTAATATTTCCTGCAGCGTGAGCCAAATCCCAACCCACATAAGCACCTTGTTTGTGACCAGCCTCCGTAATTGTTTTCATGTCAAAAACCTGGCCTGTATAATAATTTACACCGCCTATTAAAACTAGAGCCAACTCCTCTCCCACTTCTTCAATTGTTGCCAGAATGTCTTCCAATCGAATGTTATGTTCCCCATCACGGCGCTTAATCTCTACGATTGCATCTTCTGGTTTATAGCCGTGAAAATGCACTTGGCTCTGAAACATATATTGATCTGAAGGGAATGCTTTTTCTTCGCAAATGATTTTACAGCGTTTTGCAGCTGGTCTGTAGAATGACACCATCAATAAATGAAGATTCACTGTCAAAGTATTCATAACCGTGACTTCTGACGGCAATGCGCCCACTAATTTACTCAACGGATTAGCAAAACGTTCCTGATAGTCCCACCAAGGTTTTTCGGCATAAAAATGGCCTTCAACGGCTAAATTTGCCCAATCATTCATTATCTCATCAATATATTTTTTGGCTCTTTTAGGCTGTAATCCCAAAGAGTTACCTGTAAAATAAATTACTTTTTCATTGTTGACTTTTGGAAAAATAAATTCGTCTTKGTATTTATTTAAACAGTCTTCAGCATCTAATTTTTGGGCAAATTCCAGTGTGTTTTTGAAATCCATATTTTCATTATTTATGCTGTAAAAATAAAAAAAAGAACACATCTAAGTCATAAAAAAAGATAATTCAATAAAAAATCAATTCATTTTAAACCAAATTTTACATTTAAGCCAACAAATACTTATTGCCAGAATAGTATTCAGATTGCAGTTTACCTATTATTTAGACAAGTGTTTTTAATAACTAGATTGCATAAAAAAACTCGCCATTGCTGACGAGTTTTAATTTTATATAAATTGAATATTTTTTAGATAATCAACATGGCATCTCCGTAAGAGTAAAATTTATATCCTTCTTTGATTGCTTCTTCGTAGGCCCTTTTCATTAAATCATGTCCGCAAAAAGCTGAAACCATCATTAACAAAGTAGATTTTGGCGTATGAAAATTAGTAATCATACAAGTTGGAATACTGAAATCGTGAGGAGGAAAAACGAATTTATTTGTCCATCCATCATAAGGATTTAGTGTGTTTTGTGAAGAAACCGAACTTTCTACAGCGCGCATAGAAGTAGTTCCTACAGTACAGATTCTTTTCTTAGCAGCCTTTGCAGCATTTACAATATCGCAAGCTTCTTGAGTGATTTTTAACTCTTCGGAATCCATTTTATGCTTAGACAAATCCTCAACCTCAACAGGGTTAAAAGTCCCTAAACCAACGTGAAGCGTAACTTCGGCAAACTTAACTCCTTTGATTTCCAATCTCTTCAATAAATGCTTAGAAAAGTGCAAACCAGCAGTTGGTGCCGCTACTGCTCCTTCTTCTTTGGCGTAAATTGTTTGGTAGCGCTCAGCATCTTCCGGAGTCACTTCACGGTTAATATATTTTGGGATAGGAGTTTCTCCTAGTTCAGTCAATTTATTTCTGAATTCTTCATAAGAACCATCATATAGAAAACGTAAGGTTCTACCACGAGAAGTAGTATTATCAATTACCTCTGCCACTAATGAATCGTCATCGCCAAAGTATAATTTATTTCCAATTCTGATTTTACGGGCTGGATCTACCAATACATCCCAAAGTCTTTGTTCTGCATTTAGTTCTCTCAATAAAAATACTTCAATTCTAGCACCAGTTTTTTCTTTATTTCCGTACAAACGGGCTGGAAAAACTTTGGTATTGTTTAAGATTAAAACATCACCATCATCAAAATAATCGATAACATCTTTGAACATTTTATGCGTTATCGTTTGATTCTTACGATCTACAATCATCAAACGAGACTCATCTCTATTTTCGGCTGGGTATTCTGCAAGAAGTTCTTTTGGTAAATTGAATTGAAAGTGTGATAATTTCATTTGCTGTTTGTTTAAAAGTTTAAAATTTCAAGTTTCAAGTTGTTTAAACTGAACTTAAAAATCTTTCGGATGCAAATATACGATTGTGGGATAGGCGTTGTCAAGTGTTTAGGTGTTTATTTTTACCTCACTCCAACCCTACCCAAAAAAGAAAGAGCTTTAACTCAACAAAAGTCTATGTAAATGACCATTTTTGAACAACTAAAAAGTCTAATTTTTTTAAATCATCCCAAAAATCAGGATATGATTTTGACACAACATCTGCATCATTTATAACAATTGGCACTTTTAATGCCAATGGAGCAAATGCCATCGCCATTCTATGGTCGTTATAGGTATCAATTCTTATTTCTTCCTTAATCTCTTTTGTGGCAACCAATGTCAAACTATCATTGGTTACTGAAATGTTTGCACCTAGTTTGGTCAATTCTATTCGAAGTGCTTCTAGCCTGTCAGTTTCTTTAATTTTTAAGGTATGCAAACCTGTTAAGTGACATCCAATTCCTAATCCTAAACAAGTAACCACAATAGTTTGTGCTATATCTGGAGTATTATTCAAGTCGAAAATGATGTCTTTATAATCAAAATCTTCTTGTTTTGTTAATGTAATTTTATCTCCTTCAAACTGTGAAGAAACTCCCATTTGCTTATAGATTCCAACCAAAGCCGAATCACCCTGCAAACTGGTTTCTTTGTAACTCGTTAAAGAAATTGAAGCTGTTTTCGCCAAAGCTGCTAAACTAAAAAAGTAGGAAGCCGAACTCCAGTCGGATTCTACTGTCATTACTTTGGTTTCCACTTCTTTCTTAGGTTTTACTGTTATTACGTTCCCAACAAAACTCGTTTCAATGTCCAAATCATTTAGCAAAGCTAAAGTCATTTTGATATATGGAACAGAAGTAATTTCGCCAACTAAAGTCAGCTCAATTCCATTCTCTAATTTTGGCGCTACTAAAAGCAATGCCGATATATACTGACTGCTCACATTAGCAGGAATACTGACTTTGTGAGCTGTTATTTTTTGTCCCTTGATTCGAATAGGAGGATAACCTTCTTCTTTTTCATAAGTGATTTTTGCCCCTAATTGCACCAAAGCTTCCACCAAAACTTTAATTGGGCGTTCTGTCATTCTTTGAGATCCAGTCAACACAACTTCACGTCCTTCATTAACTGCAAAATAAGCGGTTAAGAAACGCATTGCTGTTCCTGCATGATGAATATCTACAATTTCATCATTCCCTTTTAGTGCTTTTTGCATTACCTCGCTGTCATCTGAATTAGAAGTGTTCGCTAAAGTAATATTAGGAAACAAGGCTTTTAGCAGCAAAAGTCGGTTTGTTTCACTTTTGGAACCTGTAATTGCAATTTGGTCTTGTAAATCGAGTTGGGAAGTCTGTACTAGTAAATTCATTTTTGGATAAGTTGAAAAGGTATGTTTGGCAAATTTATTTTAAAAAAAGGATGTACCAAAGCTTTGCCCTCACTTATAACATTATTTTAGTTTATCGTTGTTTTTGTGGCGGTCTTTATCTCTTACTGATTTCAAATCCATCTTCTTATCAAAAGCTGCCTGCAGATCGATTCCTGTCTGATTAGCCAAACACAGCACTACAAAAACAACATCGGCCAATTCTTCGCCAAGGTCTTTATTTTTATCACTTTCTTTTTCGGATTGTTCTCCGTAACGGCGGGCAATGATTCGGGCTACTTCGCCTACTTCTTCTGTAAGCTGAGCCATATTAGTCAGTTCATTAAAGTAACGGACTCCGTGTTCTTTAATCCAAGTATCTACGTCTTGTTGGGCATTTTTTAGGTTCATAGCTTTATTTTTACGGCAAATATACAAAGGCACAAAGTCATACTATATTCTTTTGAGGACTATTTTTTCATTTTGCTTGTCAATTATTTTTTGATAAAAATCTTTAATTGATTGGTAAAAATCACTCGAAACAATTGCAAAATTTATCTCTTTGGTTATACCAATCTGGATTTTATTATTTTGAGAAACTGCATTAAATGAAAAGGTTAATTCTTCCCCTTCTGTTGCAATTTTTATCGATTTTGGAAGCGACTCTATAGTATAACCGTCGGGAATTTCATAACTAATATTATACCTTTCTAATTTTGGATAACCAAAACAAATTGGCATTTCTCTTTTTTCCTGAACAAAAGGATTATGAGATTCTGTAAAAAACAGCATTGGATTGATATATATTTTATCCTCAATGCTGTCATAAAGATTATTTGCTGTAAAAGTAAAAGACTGTACAACTGGATTAGCAAGATTAGTCTTTTTATTATCAATGGTATATCCTTGAATTCTAATTCCGTTTAAATCATTTTCTGTTTTTTCAAGATAGCCATCCGTATCCATTTCTGCATACTTTTCTCTAAAATTGTATGCTTCATAATCCGTTAATTGTGATCTATACTTTCCCTCCATGCTACCCGATTTATCCAATTTCACCATCAGAGTATAAAATTTACCTGAACTCTTTGCCGGCACTAACTCCACTTCTTGAGAAATTCCTTCTTGCTTAATAAGCCGTCCTTTCCAGTTTAAAACATTCAGCGGCAAAATATTTTGTGCTGTGTATTTATGAGTGGCATCTAATAAAATTTGCTTTCCATCGATAACTACAGCAACTATAACATAATTAAAACCTGTTCTATTAGGAAAAAAAGGCTTCCCATGTTCTTTTGTACTAACTAATACAGTACTTGCATCCAATCCTGCCAGTTTTAGCATTGAGATGAGTATAAAATTTATTTCGGCTACATTTCCAGTTCTATTAATGTATGCCTGTTTTACGCCTTTATCTGTATAATACCCATTATCATTGTTCCAATGCATTCTGTCTTGAACAAATTTAAAAACTGCAGCTAGTTTTTCTTCCTTAGAATCTATCCCTTTCAAAATTGATCTAGTGTCTTCAAGGAGATAAGTATGCTCTTCCAGCTCTTTCCCAAATTCTTTTTCCGCATAAATAGTTTTGGCTACGCCATCCCAATCTTTCGAATAATTTTTTTCTTTTTCATCTGGAAAATTTGTTTTTTCAAGTTCATGATGCAATGACGATTGATAGTTTTGGATATTATCAACAAAACTTTCCTCTTTTAATGCTGGAATATTTTCTGCACTGTACTTGCTTTTTAATTGATTGAAACTCAAATTAACTGACTGATTATGCTCATCATCAAACGAAAAACTTCCACGCGCAACTTTTGAATCTGCTTTGAGCTCAACATAACCAATCTGAATAGGTTTGTAAGTAAAAAAAAAGGGGATATTTGTGTTATATTCAGCTGAATTTACTGGAATTTTATCTTGAAAATAAAAAACAGGAAACTTAACAATGTTTTCCGTTCTTAAAACATATTTAAACTCGATAACCGATCCCTCTTTTACATTTGGCAATGTTATGGAGGCTTCATTCCAATATTCATTTACATTTTTCTTAAAACTTCCTTCGCTGTTGAGTTTAGTTTTAACAATCGAGCCATTCACTAGATTATAAGTTGCTGCGCTGGAAAACGCAACAGTGTCATCATTATAATTTTCATATCCTACGTAATAAGGTACCATAAAATTAGCCCAATCATACCCCTCTTTCTTATAAATTTTAATTCGCATAGAAACCTCAGTAATTGCTGCAAATCCTCTGCTTCTAGTGTACTCAAAACTGGTTTTTCCGTTCTTGAATAATATTGCCGCAACAGCACTGGAATCTTTGGGATGCTGTTTTTCCTTTAACTCTGCAATTGATACTTTTCCTAATTCAAAATTTTGAGCATTTATCTTTACAAATGAAAACAAAATAAACAAACTCAAAAGAATTTTATTTTTTTCCATTCTTTTACACTTTTTTCAAGACAATTTTTTCAGTTTCTTTAGCAATCACTCCTTGGTAATAATCCTTTATCATGGAATAATACTCGGACGACACAATTGGAGTATTTATTTGATGCGTAATAGTGAACTGTATTTTATTTCCAGATGAGTTTACAATAAATTTGAACCCTCCAATATTGTCTTCCATAGTTAACTGAGCCGATTTTGGCAGTGTTTCTACCATATAGCCCTGAGGAATATCAATATTAATATTGTATTTCTCTATAAAAGGAAAACCATAATCAATAGGATATTCTCTGGTTTCCTGTTTGAAAGGGCTGTGTTCTTTCGTAAAAAACAATAATGGATTTATATATATTTTTTCTCCTATAACATCACAGAGATTCGTTCCGGTAAAAGAACAGGTTTCCATAATGGGTAATTTCACATCCTTCTCATTAGTTCTGGAATAATCAGCAATTTCAATTTTTTGATTCTCATTTTCTAATTTTTCCAGATAGTCTTCTTCTTTTGTATTGGCAATCTCCGATCTAAAAATCATCGCTTTATGATCTGTTCTTTGACGTCTTACCTTACCAGTTATTTTACCAGCAGCATCAACTGTATACATCATGGTTATATTATCATTTGAAGCCATTTTAGGCATTAAATCGACTTCTTCAGACGACCCATCTTTTCTAATTAATCTTCCTATCCAGTTTAAGTCTCTAAATGGCAATACATTTGGAGTAGAATATTTGTTTGTAGCATCCAATAGTATTAAACCTGTTGAAGTTTCGACTGCAGCAATCACATAATTGAAAGCTGTTCTACTAGGAAAAAGTGAAATTCCATTGGATCGGGTACTTACTAAAACAGGATTTGCCTTTAAGCCCGAAAAACGCAACATTGCGGTGAGCATTAAATTAATTTCGGCTACATTTCCTGTTTTGTCTTTATAAGCACTTTTAACTCCTTTGTCACAAGAATAACCGTAATCTTCGTTCCATTTTACAATAGATTTTACATAATTAAAAACCGATGCAATAATTTCATCTTGAGAAGTTACAYCAGCAATAATGGCTTTCAAATCGTTTTCAAAATAACCTGTTTTATTTAACTCTGAATTAAAGCCATCATACTCATAAATGGTTTTGGTTACAGAATTCCAGTCTGTCGAATAGGGTTCAATTGGGCTGTTTGGATATTGTGTCATCGACAATTCCTGGGCTAAACTCATAGCATAATTATCAATATTATTTACAAACGCTTCCTCTTTTATGGCTGGCATATTATTTATAGTGTAGGTAGTTTTTGTTTCTTTATAATCAATTTTATCCTGTGAAAAAGAAGTTCTCGTCGTTGATCCCATTGCCCCTCCAATTCTTTCCTTACTATTGATAGTAAATGATTGCATTGAATTTTCAACAACTGTTTTTGGGCTAATAAAACCTTTGAGTTTAGTATTATAAACAAAGTATTCAGGCACATAGGTTTTATATTCTACATAATTTATAGGAATATTTGTCTGAAAATCAAATTCTCTTAGCATTCCAATATTATTGGTGCGAATAGTATATTTAAATTCCAATACTGAACCTTCTTTTACACTAGGTAAAGCTATTTTCTTTCTGCTCCAGTATGTATTAATATTTTCTACAAACTCACCCTCTGGTTTCAATTTTGTTTTTTCAATTTTCCCATCCACCAAATTATAAGTTATAGCATCAGAAAAAGTCACTCTTTCTTTAATCTTACCACTTCCAACATAATATCTAACTTGTTGATTTGCAAAATCATAACCCTGTTTTTTATAAATCTTAATTCGCATAGTAACTTCCGTAATCACTATAAACCCTTCATTTTGATTAAACTCAAAACGGCTTTCCCCTTTTTTGAACAAAATTGCTGCTACTGCGGCTAAATCTTTTGGATGTGCCTTTTGTTCTAATTCGGCGATGGAGACTTTTCCTAATTTAAATTCTTGAGCATCCACATTGGAACAAAATAGAACTATAAAAAACAGAAAGGTTAAAAGTTTGATTTTCATTTGGCAATTAGCTTTTGGTTAAAATTATTTTGGCATTGTCATTTCTAGAAATCTGTTCCATAAAAAGCCTAAATTCATCGTACTCTTTATTGGTATACAATCCTTTTTTCAAAAAGAATTTTCTCTTGTAAATGATAGTAGCATTATCTTTTTTTATAATCTCAGTTTTATATTCCCCAAATTTCCCGTTAATCTCGACATTAGCTGGAAGAAATTCGATTGAAAAACTGGCTGGCAAAGCAATTTCAATTTCATCAATATCTACTGAACCTCTTTGAATTTCTAACGGATTCTTTCTGTTTCTAATTCGTTTTATACTTTGCTTTAACGGATTAAAAGCATTTAGAGCAAACATCATTTTATTTGCAGACATGTTTCCATAATTGACAGCCGAAATCTCTGCGTTTTCAGTAAAACTTATTTTATCGCTGTCATTTTTAAAAGTGATTTTTTTAATTTTTAAGTTATTAATCGTACTCCAATAATCTTTATAAAAAGTTTCCACTTCAGTTGGTGAAAGTTTATCATTATGAAATTTTTGATTGTACTGAGAACCCTCTGAAACAATTCCTATTTTACCCGAGAAATCACCATTCTCGGCAATAGAATAACTACCTCTGCTCGTTTGAAAATTACCTGTATCTTCATAAATTTTTGTTCTTACGATTTCTCCGCCTTCTGGTTTTACAACTAAAACATTTCGATCATCGGTAAACGTTCCTTGATACCCAAAAGGATCTACTTGACTTGTACATTCCAAAAAAACATACGAATCTTTATTAGGCACAGCCAAAATCATGTGATTCCCCTGCATGGAAACAAAATCAGTCTCAATATCACGTTTTCTTGTATTGCCGTATAAAATAGTATTATAAGAAGGTACATCCACTGCTTTGAGAAGCGCTTTGGTATAATTGCTCAAAGCTTTACAATCTCCATAACCCAATCGGTCTACATCACCGGCCAACATTGGTTTCCAACCGCCAATACCAATGCTTATGTTAACGTATCTTGATTTTTCCTGTACATATTTATAAATAATCTGAGCTTTCTTGATAGGATCGGTTTCGGCCCCGACCAAAGCTTTAATTTTTGCTTTAGTTTCTTCTGGTAAATCAGTTGTTCCTGCCAGAATTTTTTCGCTGTACCATTTTCCAAATTCAGTCCAGCTCTTAGCATTTCCATCAACCCCTTCCAGATGAAACAGTTCTAATCCCATCATCACTCTTGGAAAAAGATGACTCACAGACGGACTGGCCGTTTCTTCCTTTTGCGCCATTATTTTTGCTGCCTCAAAAGAAATACCAGTGGCCGTTTCCTGTGTTTTCTTTACATTAAAATTGGAGAAATTAAATTCTTTATATTTAAATCCAAGGTTGGAAGGATAACTTACATTGAGAATACTTTTTTCTATACTTACGGCATAATCATTCAACGGCAGCCATTGTGGAATAAAAGCCGTATTTGAAGTCTGTATTTCACTTTCAAAAACGATTGTAAATGGATACTGAGTTGGAGTAAAATCTAAATAAATATATCGATTCTCTGAAAAAAGTGTACTGCCACTTACAGCACTTACATCTCTAAAATCACCTCTCTTCACCTTTTTAATTTCCTTACCAAAAGAATCATAAACCGTTGCTAGTATATTCTTGACAGGACTAGACTTGTCATAATTCTCATAAGCTTCTACAGCTTCCATCCCATGTTCATTAAGAACTGTTACCACCCTTTTCGTTTTGATATTCATGCTGCGCTGAGAGGCAATTAAAATATCAGTTTGGTTTAAACGAACAATAGCATTGGCATTTTCTTTGAGGCTATCGGAAATACTTAGGGCGCTGTAATCAGATTTTTGAGAAAAAAGCAGGGTTGTAGTAAATAACAAAAAAATAGTTATCGCTGAAAAAAATCTGTAGGTCATAAAAAAATATTTGCGAAATATAAGAAAATTAAGTTTCTTTTAAACGAAATTTTCTTATTTATTTTACATAAAAATTTTAGCTTAAATTATAAAAAGGCAGAGTTTAGACTACAAAAAAGGCTGTCCAAAATGAACAGCCTCCTCCTTTTAACTCTAGCTTTTTTTTATAACGAACGGATAATTCCTTCTTCTAAACCTCTTAATTCTGCTAAGCCTCTAAGTCTTCCAATTGCTGAATATCCAGGATTATTCTGTTTCCCTAAATCATCTAACATTTGGTGTCCGTGATCGGGACGGAATGGAATTGAAATTTTGTATTTTTTCTGAATCAGTAATAATTCTTTCATCACAGCATACATATCCGTATTTCCATCTAAATGATCKGCTTCAAAAAAGTTTCCTTCTTCATCGCTGCGAACATTTCTTAAATGAATAAAATGAATTTTATCATCTAATTTTTTAACCATTTCGGGTAAATCATTTGCTTTTGAAGCACCTAAAGAACCAGTGCAAAAGCAAATTCCATTTGATTTATACGGCGCATTAGACAAGATATAATCATAATCTTCTATTGAGTTAACAATTCTTGGCAAACCTAAAATATCAAATGGAGGATCATCAGGATGAATGGCTAACTGCACTCCAGATTCATCGGCAACAGGACAGATTTCATTTAAAAAATAACTCAAATTACTTCTTAAAGCATCTCTGTCAATATTATCATAGGCCTTCAATGCATTGCGCATATCTTCTACCGTCATCTTCTTTTCTCCGGGAATTCCAAACATTACCACACCTGCCAAATCTTGTAATTGTTTTTCGCTAAAAGTTAAAAACCGTTCTTTGGCTTTGGCAACGATATCTTCAGGAAAGCTTTTTTCGGCATTTTCTCTTTTTAAAATATAAATATCGAAAATTGCCAAATCGATCCAATTAAAATACAGGGCTTCGGATCCATCAGGCATTTTGTAATCCAATTGCGTTCTAGTCCAATCGTTTACCGGCATAAAATTATAGGTGATTACCGGAATACCGCAAGCCGCTACATTACGTATACTTTCTTTGTACTTATCAATATATTCCTGAAAATTTCCTGTTCTGGTCTTAATGGATTCATGCACTGTGATACTCTCTACCACATCCCATGTTAAACCAGACTCTTCGATTTCTGCTTTTCTTTTATTGATTTCTGCTATTGTCCAAACTTCACCATGAGGCACATGATGCAATGCTGATACAATTCCCGTCGCACCTGCTTGTTTGATATAGGATAAACTTACGGGATCATTTGGCCCAAACCATCTCCACGTTTGTTTCATTTTATACATAATTCCTTTCTTTAAAAATTATTAAACTCCGCTAAAAATTGTAAAACCTCCATCTAAAGTAACTTTTGATCCAGTCGCAAATTTAGATGCATCACTTAACAGCCAAACCAATCCTCCAACTAATTCATCTGGACTGCCAAAGCGGCCGTAAGGCGTATTTTGAATTACCAAATTTCCTCTTTCTGTTAAACTGCCGTCTGCATTGGTCAATAACGTTCTGTTTTGTTCTGTTAAGAAAAACCCTGGCGCAATAGAATTCATACGGATTTTATCGCCATAACGTTTAGCAAGTTCTACAGCAAACCATTTGGTATAAGAATCAATGGCAGATTTTGCTAAGCTATATCCTAAAACCTTGGTCATTGCCGCAACTGTAGATACCGAAGAAATATTCACGATACTTCCTCTGCCAACAGTATCTTTCATTGCTTCTCCAAAAATTTGAGTTGGTAAAAGCGTTCCAAACAAATTTAGATTTATTACCTGCTGTAAAGCATCCATATTTAATTTAAAAACATCCTGATCGGGCTGCACAACTGCATCAGGCATGTTTCCGCCGGCAGCATTAACCAAACCATCAATCTTTCCATATTTAGAAAGAATTAAATCGCGAGCAGCAATTAAATCTGCTTCTTTGGTAACATCAGCAATTAAAGCAATTGCTTTTCCGCCTTTATCAGTAATAGCTTTTACACGTTCATTAGCTACTTTTTCATTTCTGCCTAAAATGCCGACAGCTGCTCCAGCCTCAGCAATTCCATCCACAAAAGCTCCTCCTAAAATTCCTGTAGCTCCTGTAACAACAATAACTTTATCGTTTAATAAAAAATCTGTTTTCAATTTTGGTTATTTTTAATTAGTATTTTAATTCCAGCCTCGAAAGATACGGATTTTATTAGGAAAGGAAATTGTTTCAGATAAAAAAGTGTGCGCACACAGCTACAGTCTTAAAATCTCAATTGAATCGATAAAACGGCTCTATCATTGGGATAACAAAAAACACAAAATATGATAACTAAAATTCAAAAAATCTGAAGTAAAATAGTGGTTATTCCATTAAAAAAACGGTCAGTCCTCTTGCTCCGTGAGCCCCTAAAACTAAAGATTGTTCAATATCGGCAGTTTTTGAAGGTCCGGCGATAAATGTTCCAAAACCATATTCCTGATTCCCAATACGGTCATAAGCCTGGTGCATTTTGGCAACAAGATCCTTTTTGTTAACTATAATTGCCAAATATTGCGGAATAAAAGTCGAAACCCGTTGTCCCATAATCTCATCGGTAACCCAAAGCGCACTGTTTTCGGCTACGCCAAAATGTGCTTTAACCAAAATAAGTTCGGCATCCTGTAAAGAATGAGGATCATCACTAGTCCAATCCAGATTGGCTATTTCAGAAAGTTCTGAAAGGGTAGTTAATATGCGCTTGTTGGTGTCGAAATTTTCTTTAACAAAATCAACGATTTCAGCATAACTCGATACTTCTGCAAAATCGCCTCCAATACTTTTTAAAATCGTTTTATATTGTTCTAAAACATCTAAATTAGATTCTTTTAAAGGTTCTAAATTAGGAAGCTCATTCAGCTCTTTTGGCTGATTTTGTTTTATTTTTTGTAAAATAGATTCTTTACTGCTCATCGTTTTTTCCTTTAGTTGCTTTACCATTTTTCTTATACCATTCTCTAAAAGATTCTTCTGGAACTTCAGGCATTTCACGTTGGTCGTACCATTTATTCAATTTATTATTTACCAAACCAGGCAAATTCTTCATTGTAAAACGGCCCGCTTTTCCGGCAATCTCAAACACTGTTGGATTGGCTAAAACAGTAGCCATTGTTTTCATCGCTATTGTTTTGGCTTTTGGAGTATAGCCTTCTTTTACCAAAACCTGTCTCCATTTGTATAACTGATCATGTATGTCAATTTTTACAGGACAGACATTCGTGCAGGAACCGCATAAAGTGCTGGCAAAAGGTAAATCGGCATTTTTTTTCATATCCAGATTAGGAGCCAAAATCGAACCAATTGGCCCTGCAACCGCATTGTGATAACTATGTCCGCCGCTTCGTCTGTACACTGGGCAAGTATTCATGCAGGCACCGCAGCGAATACATTTTAATGAATTTCTAAAATCTTCTCTTCCTAACTGCTCACTTCTTCCATTGTCGACTATGACAATATGAATCTCTTTTCCTTCACTTGGTTTTTTAAAATGGCTGGAAAAAGTAGTTATCGGCTGTCCGGTGGCGCTTCTTGCTAATAATCTCAAGAAAACACCTAAATGTTTGCGTTGCGGAATTAATTTTTCAAATCCCATACACGCAATATGAACATCAGCTAAATGTGCACCCATATCAGCATTTCCTTCATTAGTACACACCACAAATTCCCCAGTTTCGGCAACTGCAAAATTTACTCCTGTCAAGGCAGCTTTGCGCGTCAAAAAAACATCTCTTAAATGCTGGCGGGCTGATTCGGTTAAATACTGCGGGTCAATATTTCCTTTTTCTGTTCCAAGGTGTTCATGAAAAGTTTCACTTACATCTTCTTTTTTAAGGTGAATCGCCGGTAAAACAATATGACTTGGCGGTTCGTTACGAAGCTGTACGATACGTTCTCCCAAATCAGAATCTATAACATCAATGCCCCGATTCATCAAATAATCATTCAAATGGCATTCTTCAGTAAGCATCGATTTTGATTTCACCATTTGTTTAATGTTATGTTTTTCTAATATCGAATGAACAATAACATTGTGTTCCTCTGCATTCGTTGCCCAGTGAACGATAATTCCATTTTTTTGAGCATTGGTTTCAAATTCCACCAAATAATCATGGATATTTGAAAGCACATTGAGTTTTATCTGCGATGCTGTTTCTCTAAGCAATTCCCATTCAGGAATCTGATGTGCAGACCTATCTCTTTTTTCACGAACAAACCAAAGTGTTTCATCGTGCCAATTGACGCGCTCTTCATTTTTATTAAAAAGAGCTGCAGCTTCACTATGCGGAATCGTTTTATTTGAACTCATTTTGCCTTTTTTATTCTTTATCAGAAAAATTCAATACGTTTTCGGTAATGTATTTTTTATCGGTAATAGTTTCTGCTTTTACATTTTTTAGAAATATATTCTCTACAGGCAATTCTTTCTGCCCCAGTATTCTGGCAATGAATTTTACATCTTTTACCTTATAATTATCTAAATACACATTGTTGATTGGTGTAAGTTTACGTTCAACAGTTGGAACTAAATCACGCCATTGGTACAAAACATCGGTTTCAATACCTAATACTCCTTCGGCAATTTTCCCTGAAATGATATTTTGAGTATAAATATTTTTCACATAACCGCCTCTCCGTTCATTAGTTTTAATGAATAACAGATGGTTCAATTTTGCTCCATCGACTACAGTGCAGTTATCCATAAAAACATTTTCAATTCCGCCAGACAATTCACTTCCCAAGGCCAATAATTGATGGCCATTTTTCACCGTCACATTGCGAATAACAATATTTTTTGAAGGGGTGCCCAAATCCCAAGCCCCTCGACCACATCCCGATTTAATTGCAATGGCGTCATCTCCCTGGTCAAAAACACAATTTTCAATCAATACATTTTGTGACATTTCAGGATCAATACCATCATTGTTATGCCCATGAGCATACACCATAAGATTTCGAATTACCACATTCTTAGACAAAAAAGGATGAATTGTCCAAAAAGGACTATTTGTAACCTTTACACCTTCCATTAGCACATTTTCGCAACGATTAAATTGAATAAAATGGGGACGCAGATTAGCAGTGTCATTAACCATTTGTCGTTCTTCGACAGGTTTACTATATGAAGCTAAATAATACAAACGCTTTAAACTTTCCATGTGAGCTTTAGGTCTAGCAAACCATTTTGTCCAAAGATCCATTTTTGCTTTTAATTCTCCCTCACCGGTAATTGCAATCTTTTTGCAGTTGTAAGCATACACTAACGGCGAATAATTATAACATTCATAGCCTTCCCAAGTAGAACGAACGGCAGGCAGATAATCATTAGGATCATCTGAAAATAAAAGGACGGCACCTTTTTCTAAGTGCAGATTGACATTGCTTTTGAAGTGAATTTTACCTGTAATCCATTCGCCTTTTGGGATTACTACAATACCGCCTCCCATTTTATTAGCCTTATCAATGGCATTAGCTATAGCTTGTGAATTTTTATTTTTATCCCCTTGTACCGCACCAAAATCGGTAATGATTAACTTTTTGCAATTCTTAAAATTTGGGATGTAAATCTCAGGCATTTCAAATGGTGCTTTCACTTTTATACCAGTTAAAGTAACTGTATCTTTTTCAGCATTAAATGAAAAAAAACAAAAGGCACAAACTATGAATAAAATTGAGATTATCTTTTTCATCGTGTTTAGCCTTTCAAAGTGTTTAAAATTTCTGCGATATGGATAGTTTTAATTGGGCTTTTCTGTCTTCGCAAAATCCCTTCCAAATGCATTAGACAGGACATATCTGCACCGGTAATATAATCAACGTGGTGGTTTTCGTGATCTTTTATACGGTCTTGCCCCATTTTTGCAGAAATGGCTTCTTCTGTAACGCAAAATGTGCCTCCAAAACCGCAGCACTCATCTTTTCGGGACAAGGATACTAGATCTATCCCTTTTATTTTGGTTAATAACTGTCCTGGTTTTGAGAAAAATGGAGCATTTAATTCACTCATTTGCGAAAGCTTCAATCCCCGCTGCCCATGACAGCTTTGATGCATCCCTACTTTAAACGGGAAATTACCTTCAATACTTTCAATTTTTAAAATATCAGTAATAAATTCGGTTAACTCGTAAACAGTTGCCCTAAGTTTTGCAGCCTGTTCTTTGTTTGTATCACTGTGCAAATGCTCTTTTACGTGCATTACACAACTTCCCGAAGGACAAACGATATAATCAAAACCGGTAAAATTAGCAATAAAGTTGGCATCGCATCCCTCGGTTAAATGTTGATAACCGCTATTAGCCATCGGCTGTCCGCAACAAGTCTGCTTCATTGGAAAATCAACATCACATCCTAATTTTTGCAGTAACTCAAGTGTTGCAATACCAATTTTTGGATAAAACTGGTCTACATAACAGGGAATAAAAAGTCCAACTTTCATATGGAAATACTATTTTTTAAGAATACCGCATCACGATATTTCTTAAGATTCATCTCATAGAGATTAATAATTTGACTGGCCCCAATACTAAAATAATAAAGGAACCAATTTTTTCATCCTGTAATTTTCTTTAAGAAATTGGGATGTAATTTGTTTGTCAGAAATAACCATTGCTGCTCCCAAGGCTGACCCTAATGGCGAGTGCGTAGATAAAACCTTAAATGAACTGAAATGATGTGACATCAATTTCATAAAGACATCATTATCTGTAAATCCGCCATCAATAAATATCTTTTTAATTTTACTGTTTCCAATAGCTTTATTGATAGTATCCACCTGCAGTTCCATTAATTCAATCATTAACTGATGATAAGCCTCTTCAAAAGTATCGAATAAATTCAATTCTGTTTTTTGTGGCAGGCGCTGCAAAGATATGCCTTCAAATTTAAAATAAACAGCTGGTTTTTCAATTAAATTCAAATAAATATTTTGGTCAAATTTTACCTCGCGGTGATAGCCGTATTCTTTTTTATAGTATTCACAAAGTTTCTCAACCTGCAAACGGTATTCATTACCCATAAAAAAACGGGAAGCCTTAACTCTTTTGCCGTCAATGCGCAGGTAATTCAAACAATTATTTGAAATATCTTCTTTATTTAAATTTTCTGAATTAAAAGGATTTAGAGCAATACTCCAAGTGCCTGTTGAAAGTAAAAGAAATGGTTTCTTTTTGCTCAAAATATAAGGCAACAAGGCAGATGAACTGTCATGGATTCCTACTCCGATTTTTATCTTCTTATCTCTGTATATTGTATTGATACTGGCAGAAGTAGGAACAATTGGAGGCAATATTTTATCAATATCCTCATCATGTACCCATTTATGATAATCTTCCTGCTCATAATTCCATAAATTAGTATGGCAACCGATACTAGTATATTCACTTACCGGAATACCTGTAAATAAGTAGGAAAGATATTGTGGCAGGTGCAGACTATGTTTTATTTGAGCAAATACTTCGGGTTTCGTTTTCTTAATCCAATAAAGCTGCAAACCCGAATTCAGCATCCCTGATTGCGGAGAAGCCGTTTCGGCTCCTATTGTAAGAGGATCTCCATGCTGTTTATAATATTCATCCAAGATTTCCTGAGGAATTTCTTTTATATAATTATAAAGCGGCGTTAGCGGTTTGCCTTTGTAATCCAGATGGACTAAGCTTGCTCCATACGACGAAAAATTTAAGGTTCTTACATCATACTCAGAGGCCTCTAAAATTGAATCAAAAGTATTTTTTATCCAATGTCTTAATGCTTCTAAATCTTCGGTTTCGAAACCATCTTCATCTTTAGTAAGCGGAAGATTTACATAATCACGATATACCTCATTATAATCATCGTCAAAAAGAAAAAACTTTTTATTGGTTTTCCCAATATCAAATACTGCATTTACCTTAATCATAACTTATAAGCCTGTAGCCATTGTTTTAAGTCCTCTTTCTCCAATAAGTTCTTTTCTTACATTCAAATTACGGTATAATGCAACAGGATTTATTGCTGCACCATTACGCAAACGAGCTTCGGCAACTAAGGCACGAACATCGGTACGAAACGCATTCTGTAAAATTTCCTGAGCTTTTACCACATCATTTTCTGCCTGTGCAGTTTCCAAAGCTTTTCTGTCTACAGAAAGTGCTTGTGCATAAGCAATCATAATCGCTTCAACAGACTGCAGTAAATCTTCCAATGGATCTTTTATGTTATGCGAAGCATCAATCATCCAGCCTAAATCTTTGGCGTGATTCATTCCTCTGGCATCCATACCTTCTACCAATTCGTTAAAAATCAAGAATAATTGGTATGGTTTCAAAGCTCCAGCCGTTAAATCATCATCTCCATATTTTGAATCATTGAAGTGGAATCCGCCCAATTTATCTTCCATTAGCAATAAAGAGACAATTTGCTCAATATTTGCATTTGGCAAATGGTGTCCTAAGTCAACTAGGGTTTTTGCTTTGTCTCCTAATTTTTTTACATACGAATACGATTGTCCCCAATCGGCAACAGTAGTAGAATAAAAATTAGGTTCAGCACATTTGTATTCTAAAAACAGCTTCCAGTTTGACGGAAGTGCCACATAAATTTCCTGTAAACTTTCTAAAGTGTTTTCGTAAGCTCTTCTGAAATTTAACTGGCCAGGAAAATTTGATCCATCAGCCAGCCAAACGGTCAATGACTCAGACCCTAACTCAATTCCCTGCTTAATCACTTCGATATTATGATCTACCGCTTGTTTACGGACAGCTTTATTTACATTTTGCAATGAGCCGTATCTGTATGAATGCTCCGAATTCGCCTGATCCTGAAAAGTATTAGAATTAACAGCATCAAACAATAAATTATGCTGTGCTGCTAAACCTTTTATAGCTTTATGATCTTGCGGAATATCCCACGGAATATGCAGTGAGATAGCTCCCGAAGCATTATTAAGTGCGTGCAGCAAACCTACATCTTCTATTTTTTCTTCTAATGAGCGCGGTTCTCCCCCTCCGGCAAAACGGCCAAAACGAGTGCCTCCTGTTCCTAATGCCCAAGATGGAATTGCAATTTGAAAATCAATTAATTTTTGGATAATTGCCTCGCTATTTGCTATCTCAGAAACGGTAAAAATTAATTTATTGGAATGACTTTTTAATAAATCGTCATTATGTGAAGCTATTTTGTGTGATTCTATTAACATAATCTTTTTGTATTATTAATGTTTGCAATTTACGTGATTTTAAAGTAAACTAACGTTTGAAACCACCAAACGTTAGCTACTTCTGGTTAAACCAATAAACCAACCAAATCAATATTATCTATAAAAGCCCATCGCTACACCGCCATCAACATTTAAGGCATTTCCAGTTGATTTATTCAACAAGCCGCCAACAAATGCAAAACAAGCATTAGCAATATCATCAGGCAATATAATTTCGTTTAATAAAGTGCGTTTAGCATAATATGCGGGCAATTCTGCAACCGTAATACCATACGCTTTCGCACGGCCTTCTGCCCATCCTCCTGACCAAATATTTGAATCAGAGATTACCGCATCAGGATTTACCGTATTTACGCGGATTTTATCTGCTCCTAATTCTGCAGACATCAAGCGGGTTAAATGCGCTTGAGCCGCTTTGGCCGAACCATAACCAGGATTATTTGGTCCTGCAACTACTGCATTTTTAGATACAATATTTACAATATCACCGCCAAAACCTTGTTTGCGCATTACTTCTATTCCAGCTTTTGAAACAATAAATTGTCCTTTAACTAAAATATCATACAATCTGTCCCATTCTTCAAGTGAATGTTCTGCAATAGATTTTGAAATACTGATACCTGCATTATTTATCACAATATCTACACCTCCAAAAGCCAAGGCAGATGCATCATACGCTTTTTCAGCACTAGCTTCGCTAGTTACATTTAAAACTGTGCTTCCTACAGCGTCTTTTCCAAACAATTTGACAAATTCTGCTTTAGCACCTGCTAAACGTTCTTCATCAATATCATTAAGAATAACACATGCACCTTCTTCTGCGAATTTTTTAGCGATAGCTTTACCAATTCCACCGCCTGAACCAGTAACAAGCGCTACTCTTCCAGACAATGCTTTTGGTTTTGGCATACGCTGTAATTTAGCTTCTTCCAACAGCCAATATTCAATATCAAAAGCTTCCTGGCGCGGCAATGAAGTATATTCTGAAACAGCTTCAGCACCTTTCATCACATTTACGGCATTGACATAATATTCTGATGCCAAACGAGCCATTGTTTTATCTTTTGCAAAAGTGAACATTCCTACTCCTGGGTATAAAATTACCACTGGATTTGGGTCACGCATTGCTGGTGAATTCGATTTTTTGCAAGTATCGTAGTAAGCTGCATACATTTTTCTGTAAGCCTCAAATGCAGGAGTCAATTTTGCTTTGATTGCATTCAAATCAGTTAAATCTTCATTTGGATCTAATTCTAAAACCAAAGGACTGATTTTTGTTCTCAAGAAATGATCGGGACAAGAAGTACCTAGAGGAGCCAATTTCTCTAAATCATTAGAATTAATGAACTCTAAAACTCTGGCATCATCTGTATAATGACCGATCATTTTTCTTTCGGATGAACAAAAACCTCTTAAAATCGGAGCAACTTTTGATGCTTGCAGCTGACGCGCTTCCGGATTTAAGCTCTCTATTTTTTGCCCACCAAAAACTGGGCGTTTTTTTCCATAATTGCTCTCCAAATACTCGGCACATTTTTCGATTACCTCAAGCGTATTTACATAACTTTCATAAGATGTATCTCCCCAAGTAAACAAACCGTGAGAGCCTAACATAATACCGCGCAATTTTTTACCTTTTTGCGAAGCTTCTTCCAGACACGCTCTCAATTGGAGTCCCAAATCAAAACCAGGACGCTGCCATCCTACCCAACCAATTTCTCCATTGAATAATTCTTCTGTAATTTGTTTTCCATCCTTTGCAGCAGCAATTGCAATAGCTGCATCCGGATGCAAGTGGTCAATGTGTTTAAATGGCAGGAATCCGTGCAAAGGCGTATCGATTGAAGGCGCTTTTGAAGCCAAATCAAAAATACAGTGATTGAATAATTCTACCATTTCATCTTCAAATTCAATGCCTCTGTATACATTTTCAAGATTACGAAGTCTTTCTAAATATAAGGCTGCACAACCTGATTTTGTTAATGTTCCGATGTCTCCGCCCGAACCTTTAATCCACATCACCTCCGAAGATTCACCCGTCAAAGGATCTTTATCCGTAATTTTAACTGAGGTATTTCCCCCTCCATAATTTGTTAATCTTAAATCAGCTCCTAATATGTTAGAGCGATAAATAAAAAGCGCTACTTCATCCCCAGCTAATTCTTGTGCTTTAGCTTCATCCCAAAGATAACTTACGTGCTTAAAAGTCATATTTTCAGTATTTATATTTGACATTATATATGTTATTTATGTATTTATTATATGTATTGTTATAATGAATTGCCGATTCCTACTAAAACAATTGACAGCATAATCAATCCGATTCCCACTAGAAAAGTGCTGAATGTTTTTTGGGAAACCCCAGACCATTCTTTTAAATAAAATCCCCAAAAGTTAGCTGTTAAAATAATTGTTGCCATATGCAAAATCCAAGAACTGGCGCCATTGCCTAATTTGCTTTCACCCATACCATAAAAGAAAAATTGTAAAAACCACATAGTTCCTGCCAAAGCTGAAAACATAATATTCTTTCTTATTGGTGTTGCCTTATTGGTGTAATCCCCAAAAGTTTTATTTTTGAAATTAAGATATATGCACCAAATAAAATTGGTAGTCAATCCACCCCAAAGCACAACTATATAAGTTACATTATTTTGGAATAAAGGATTACAGCCGCTAACCACAGCTGCTTCTGCCAAAGGTTTCCCCACTTCTATTCCAAAATTGAAAAAAGAACTCAATATCCCAGAAATCACCGCAATAATCAAACCTTTTACTAAGCTAAAATCCCTGTCTTTATCTTCATGTCCTACCGCAAAATCTTTCTCTTTAAGCATTCCTGCTTTTCCAGAAATCGCAATTCCAATCAAACAAACCAAAACACCCAGTAAAACCAATTTTCCACCAGAACTGTTACACATATCTGTAAAAGAAATTTTCCCTTCGGATGGATAAAAATTATAATATATAGATGGGACTAATGCTCCAAAAGCAGAACAAAAACCCAACACTATTGAATTTCCCAATGACATTCCTAAGTAACGCACGCCAAGACCATAAGTAAGCCCTCCTATACCCCAAATCAATCCCATCGAAAAAGCAAGCGCTTTTATAGAAGGTGAAGCCACACTAATAATTTCAGTAAAATTAGGAATGGTCAAATAGGCTGCAATCGGCGGAACGATTAACCAGGAAAAAAAACCCCCTATCAGCCAATAGCTTTCCCATGCCCAGCCCTTAACTTTTTTGAAAGGCATATAAAAACTGCCTGATGAAAATCCTCCGATAGAGTGAAAAAGAATTCCGAGTATTGATTCCATTGATTTAAAATGTTTCTTGGTTAATTGGTTATGATTTAGGATTGTAAAATAATAGAATACCTAAAAGATAACTATCCTGTACTATCCTTTAAACGAATGATTTTTTATTATCATCGGATAAGTTTTTAATTTTTAGAAAAGTATCGCGCTATTTTAAAGCCCTCATTCAAAATAAAATACTGCCCAAAAAAAAACGCTTCAGCATGAATAATGATATTTTAACCTTATTTTATTTTACTTTAAAATTTTAAGTGTTAATTTTAAATAATCATTAAAATTTTATAGGTAATTATTACGAATTACTAGTTTTAAGATATATATTTGTGCAATCGATTACATGTTTGATTTTGTTTAGATATTACAATACTTCTAATACATTTATTGCGTATATTTAAAACAATCTGATTACTCAAATGAATCCATAAATACCATTTTTAGCCATTGGCTAACAGGATAAAAAACAAATTTAAATTTCGTTTTCTTTATACATTTTTAAAGAAAAAAAACATCTAAAAGCGAAAGCTATGATAAAGATTATTAAAATTGACGAGGACTCACGTGTACCAAAATACAAGCAAATTGTTGATTCCATTTTAACTAATATCAGTAATGGAAGTTTGAAAATAAATCAAAAAATTCCTTCAATTAACAGTTTTAGTGAAGAGTTTTATATGTCAAGAGATACTGTTGAAAAGGCATATAACATCTTAAAAGAACGAAAAATCATCACTTCAATCCGTGGAAAGGGATATTATATTACCCAAACCAAATTGGTTTCGAAAGTAAATGTGCTGTTTGTGTACAACAAATTAAGTTCTTATAAAATGGCAACTTATAATTCTTTCATTAACACCATTGGAGCCAACGCCCACACCGATCTGCAGATTTATCACTGCGATGAAACGCTTTTTTTGAATTTGCTCGATAAATATGAAGGAGCTTACGATTACTATATAATCACGACTCATTTTAAGACCGAAGCTTTAAAACACAGCAGTTATACTGATGCGGTTATTGATGCCATTAATAAAATTCCTAAAGAAAAACTGATTATTATGGATAATATCAAATTAGGAATAAATAATGATGTTATTAAAATTTATCAGGATTTTGAAAACGACATTTATAATGCGCTGAAGGAAGGTTTGGATAAAATAAAACACTATACCCGAATAATTTTAGTGTATCCGGATAGAGCCGTGTACCCATATCCTAGAAGAATTCTGCATGGTTTCAAAAAGTTTTGCGTCGAATTTGGAATCAATTATGAAATTATAGATGAAGTATATGATGACATTGTGCTGAAAAAGGGAGATTTATTCATCACCATCGAAGAATCGGATTTGGTGAACCTAGTGAAACAAATCAGAGACACCAAAATGAAATTAGGCAAGCATATTGGCGTTATCTCCTATAATGACACACCGCTGAAAGAATTATTAGGCATTACTGTAATATCAACAGATTTTAAAATAATGGGGGAAACTGCAGCGCAGATGATTTTAAACAAAGAAATCGGGCAGGTAAAAGTTCCGTTTAATTTCATTTACAGAAGATCCATTTAAAACTTAAAATACTAACACTTTACAAAACAATGAAATTTAAATTAAATCAATTATTATTTCTTGCATTTGCAGTCACATTCTCAAACTGCCCCATAAATATTCAGGCACAGAATACTGGTTCATCAAAAGATTCCTATAGTGGCATTGAATTTAAAATGAACAAAATAAACGAACCAAAAATCCCAAATAACAGTGTAAATATTACAGATTTTGGAGCTGTAAACGGCGGAACCGTTTTATGTACCAAAGCTTTTGCAGATGCCATCGATGCTGTTTCCAAAAAAGGAGGCGGAAAAGTAATTATTCCTCCGGGAATCTGGCTTACCGGCCCGATTATTCTAAAAAGCAATATTGAACTGCATGCACAAAGAGGAGCTTTGATTAAATTTTCGAATGACAAAAATCTGTATCCTATTATCCAAACAAGCTTTGAAGGATTAAACACTTGGCGCTGTATCTCGCCCATTTACGGAAAAAACCTTGAAAATGTAGCTTTTACCGGAAATGGTGTTTATGACGGTTCCGGCGAAGTATGGAGAATGGTAAAAAAAGGCAAATTGACCGAAGACCAATGGAATAGTTTTGTAAAATCCGGAGGAGTATTAAACGATAAAAAAACAAGCTGGTATCCATCAGAACAATACGTGAAAGGAAACCAGAACGCTGATCAAAATGTCCGTCCTGATTTAAAAACCAAAGAACAATTTGAAGAAATCCGTGATTTTCTTCGTCCTGTAATGGTCAGCATTCAAAACAGTAAACGCGTTTTATTTGACGGTCCTGTTTTTCAAAATTCACCAGCTTGGAACATTCATCCTTTGATGATTGAAGATTTAATTATCCGCAACACAACTGTCCGTAACCCTTGGTATTCTCAAAACGGAGACGGGCTGGATGTAGAATCCTGCAAAAATGTCTTGGTAGAAAATTCCAGTTTTGACGTTGGCGACGATGCAATCTGCATTAAATCGGGGAAAGACAAAGACGGCCGTGACCGCGGTGTTCCCTGCGAAAATATCATTATCAGAAACAACATTGTGTATCATGGGCACGGAGGAGTAACTGTAGGAAGCGAAATGTCTGGCGGCGTAAAAAACATGCATGTTTCCAACTGTACTTTTATGGGAACCGATGTTGGTCTACGTTTTAAAAGTAACCGCGGACGCGGCGGTGTGGTAGAAAATATCTTTATTTCGGATATTTTTATGAACAATATTCCATCACAGGCTATTTCTTTCGACTTGTATTACGGCGGAAAATCGATTGCCGAAAAACTGGCCGAAGGAGAAACTAACACTGTAGCTGCAGCCGTTCCAGTTGATGAAAAAACACCTCAGTTTAAAAACATCGTTATTAAAAATATCTATATAAATGGCGCACAGCAGGCTGTGTTTTTACAAGGCTTGCCTGAAATGAATTTAGAAAACATCGAAATTTCCAATTTAACAGGTAAAGCCGATAAAGGTTTTTCTATCATTGATGCTAACGGAATTAAACTAAACAACATCAATTTAGAAATTGCAAACCCTACAATTTTTGACATTTACAATGGAAAAAATATGTCTCTGAAAAATATCAGTTTCAATTCAGATTCTCCAAAAGCGGTAACTATTAACGGCGAAGCAAGCAAAAACATCGAACTGGTTTCGAACGCTAAAACTGACTTTAGCAAGAAAACCACTGTAGGTGAAAAAGTGGCTAAAGGCGCTGTAAAAATGTAAGCATCTCGCTTTATAAATTTAAAGAAAAGGCAATTTTACCGCTTGGTAAAATTGCCTTTTTTGATTATTTGCTGTTGAAGATAGAAATGTTTAAATACTAATGATACCCTAGCATGCCAACAGTAATAAAATTATCTCGCAGAAAATTCTTCAAGAATTTGAAGTTGTTTTTTTATATATTAGCAACATAACAAAAAGCTGTTTAATGACACAAAACTAGCTAATATGGGCAGATTGGAGTCGTTTTATGGCACATATAAACGAATTGGCAGCAATATTTCCGCACCAAACAAAAACATCTAAAATAAAATGACCGAAATAAAATTATACAAATCAAGTTGGAAGGGAATTAGACTTATAGCATTGTCTTTACCTTTTGTTATAATTGGTATTTGGATGATTTCAAAAGAAGAAATAGGAACATTTGACTATATTATGGGGTGGCTTTGTGTTTCGTTTTTTGGTTTAGGAATTCCATTAGGATTTTTTGTTTTATTCGATAAAAGACCACAAATAATAATTAATGAAAATGGAATTTCAGATAGAACTTTAAAACAAGGAGAAATAAAATGGGAACAAATCATTGAAACTTATCCAATTGATATTCATAATCAAAAATTCATTTCAATAGTTGTTGACGAAACATTTGAGTTTAAGAAAAAACAATATAAATGGGCTGAAAAATTAAACGAATTTATTGGTGCTCAAAAATTAAATCTAAACTTAAGCCAAATAAAAATTGATGAAATTGAACTCACCGAATTATTAAACAAAATAATAAATTCAGAAAAAAACGAAAGAAAAAATCATATCCGAATATTTTCATCAAACCAAAAATTAATACCAAATTTTGAACTTCAAAATTATCTAATTTATTTCATCATTTTAGTTATTTTGGTTTTAACATCATTAAGCAATTTCAATGCTTTTATGACTATAATGATTCTAATGGGAATATCTGCAATAATTGCAAGTTGGTATCGAGGAACAAATAATAAATCAACCCTATATAAATATGCTAGAATAATGACTTTTTTAGGTTTTATCAATATGGTTGTGCTATTACTTGTGTTTGAAATTTATGATTTTACCTCTAACAAAATAGGAATTGAAATACACAACGAAATAGAAACATATAAAAGCAAATTTGGAAATTATCCAAATGATATTAAAAATATTCGTGAAAAACTAAATTTAAACCCAATTCAAAACTATATTGTTGACAAAATAGAATACGAAAAGAACGGAAATGAATATAAATTGAAATTAGAAACTTTAAATAATAATCAAAAAGAATTTGATGCCGAATTAAATGAGTGGAATTAATACTGCTACCAACAGCTACAATGGAACTTCGGTGAATATATCTATCCAAAAAACAAAACTTTTAAATAATAAAAAATCAACTTATGACACCTAAACAATTAGTAAAACTGAGCAACATAATTGGAATAACTGCAATAATATTGTTGGTTTATTGGGTTTTCACATTTATAACTATTCAAGTTTTTGGATTAAAAGTTTTTAGAGAAAATATGACTGAAACTTTTTACTTAAGTATTTTGGGAATTCTTGCGTTGATGCTTGGTTCGCTAATTATAAATATTATGTTTAACCTAACCAGAATTGCAGAAAACAAAAGCACAGAAGAAAATAATACAAATTCAAATAAAAAATTCTATTTAATTGTACTTGCTATTTTTCCAATAATAGCGATAATATTATTTGGCGGAGATTATTTAACTTCAAGAAATAAAGAGGAACTTTTGGTTAAATCTGCTAAATCAATCATTGAAGAAAATGTCACTAACAGCGAAAAACTGGTGAATTATAATTTTTCGAAAAAATACATAATTGAAACTAGCGATATTTTAGAAATCTATTCAGAAACTGATACAAATTTCCCAAGTGTAAATTTATTAGTTAGAGATAGCATAAATGGCTCTCCAGTTTATTTAGGGTTTAATCAAAATAATAGTCAGAATTTAAATGACACCGTAAAACCTCAAAAAATAAGATATATCTATAAAACAACTCAAATAGAAAGAGAATATTTAGACAAAATATTTAATGGAAAAAGTACCGAATTAAGATATAGTAATAAAGATGGGAACTATGAATTATTTTATCCCTATAAAAAAGGTAAAAAAATAATTGTTTTATATTTTTCAGATCAAGTACGATATGGAAAATTAGGAAGCTAAGAAACTCAAAACTATGCTAACATTCAACAAGAAATACTTCCTCTTAACAATTCTAATTTTTGCCATAGAAGTTTTCATTGCATTATATGTTCATGATACAATCATTCGCCCGTATATTGGTGATGTGCTGGTGGTGATTCTGATTTACTGTTTTGTAAAATCTTTTTTGAAACTGCCTGTTCTGCCTGCTGCAGTATTTGTACTGCTGTTTTCCTTTGGAGTAGAATTTCTTCAGTATTTGAATATTGTCGAAAAACTGGGTTTGCAAAATTCAAAAATTGCCAGAACTGTTATTGGAACCTCATTTGCATGGATTGATTTAGTATGTTATATTGCGGGAATTATTATTGTTCTTATTGCAGAAAATAATTCAGGAAAAACAGAAGACGATACTATAGTTACCAACAAACCGTAAAATGAGAAAATTTATCATCATATTAATTTCAATTTTGACCGCAAATGCTTTTGGTCAAAAGAAAACTGAAAATTCACAGGCAATTTCCGAACAGGACACTGTCATTAAAGTCGTTAATGTAATTAAATACAAAGGCGCTAAAAAACCCGCTTACTTTTTAAATGGGGAAATCGTAAGTCAAAGCGTTACAAAATTTTTAGATCCAAATAAAATTGAGAGTGTCAACGTTGAAAAAGAAAATATTGAAATAGGGAATATTAAATATACAGGTAAAATTACAATTGTAACAAAAAATAATTACAAGCCTAATTTAATTTCGCTGAATGAATTAAGACTCAAATACACTACGGTTCCCGAAAATGGAGCAGTTTTCCAAATTGACAATGAAATAGCTGACGGCGATTACAAGACATATTTAATAGATAAAAATTACATCTTGAAAATAGTAGTCAATAAACTCGAAAATCCAGATATAAGCATCATAAAAGTACTAAGTAAATCGGAGGAAAACATAAAAAAATCCAACGAAATAATAATCCGCGGAGATACTCATTAAGCCACGTCATTCGCATTTAAAAAAAATTAAACACGAATTTCACAAATTAACACAAATTAAAATCTGTTATATAAGGTTATAAAAATTATCCATTAAGAGATTAAGTCTAAAGTTTAAATGATGCTTAATTTCTTAACGGTTAAAAAAAACTAAAACCTGATACATTTATTTAAGTCTTGGGTCCTTTTTTATTAAAGCTTTGTAACGCATCATCGCTTCGACCAGATAATAATCGCCATACGTGAGCGGTGTATCTATTTCGGTTTTCTTCGGCATATTCCCTACTCCGTGTTTTAGCAAAAAACCGCCGTTTGTTCCCACAGCTGCAATATATTCTGGTGTCAATAAACTTGATAAAATAGTTTTGGCTGTATCATAATAATGCATTCCTTCTTTTCTATCAACATAACCGCCTAACTCCAATAAAGCCGAAGCAATCAATGAAGCTGCAGAAGAATCCCGTAAAGCATTAGGAATATTTGGTGCATTAAAATCCCAATACGGAATTTTATCTGCCGGCAGATTAGGGTGATTTAAAATATAATCAGCAATGTTTTTGGCCTGCTTTAAATATTTAACATCTTTTGTTTCCCTGTACATTACAACATATCCGTACAATCCCCAGCCTTGTCCGCGTGCCCAAGAAGAATCATCGGCAGCTCCTTGATTAGTGATTTGTTTGGTTACTTTTCCAGTTTCATTATTGTAAACTACTTCGTGATACGAACTGTAATCTTTTCTAAAATGATTGACCATCGTTACATCAGCATGCTGAACGGCAATTTTATAATAAGTGCTGTCTCCGCTGTGTTTTGTTGCCCAGAATAAAAGCTCCAGATTCATCATATTATCAATAATCACCGGAGATTCGTCTTTATCAGCATGATTCCAAGGTGCACTGTCCCATGATTTGATGCAGCCTGTTTTTGGGTTAAAACGGCTTGCCAATGATTTGGCACTGTTCATCAATATCGCTTCATATTCGTTGCTTGGCTGTAACCGTTCCGCATTTCCGAAACTGCAGAACATCATAAAACCCAAATCGTGCGTAGTGGTATTAAATTGTTCTTTTTTCAGGTCTTCCAATACGTTCAGCGCTTCCTTTTTTAATTCGGGAACTCCTTTTACTTCATCCAGATACAGCAAAGTTCCTGGATAAAAACCGCTGCACCACCAGCCAGAATCCGAGGTTTCCAGTTTATTTTTATCTGCAAAATAAGTTTTTGGATACTTCCCAACACTCACTTGTTTGCCCAAATAAGCATATTGCTGTACAGCAGTTTGTAAAGCGGCATTTATTTTTTCCTCTAAATTTTGTTTGCGAAAACCCGCAGAAACAAAAAACACAGCCACAATAATCAATAAGCAATACTTCTTCATACAACTATTTATTTACAGATATTTTTTTTAATTCAATTATGCGTACGGCTTGAGGCTCTGCATCTGCTAATCCTTCTCCATCTGCCTGACTCACATTTTGAGAAAAAATATGCAGCTCCGACTTATCCTTCCACAATTCTTTATCAATATTTGGTTCCCACTGCCCTACAGAATAATCCGTAAGATCAGTAAGTTTCCATTGCTTTTTATCCAAACCAGCACTGGCCAGAGTGATTTTATTAGCTCTTTCCTCATCTCTGAAAAGCAGATAAAGCATCGATTTGCTGACCAAAATTTCTGGACGCGAAATCGGAATCCTTTTCGTTCCTCCGCCTCCTAAAGAAAAAGTCTTGCTATGAAAATCAGTATCAATTTTATTCCATTTTCCCTTATCTAAATACACCACTTTATACTGTGGCACTCCATTATCATCCCAATAACTCGCAATATACGGATTTCCCAGCGCACCAACTGTCATTGCTGTTTGATTTATTAAACTGCTGTTTTGAGGCACTTTCCAAGCAATTTCTGCGCTGGTTTTTGTAATTGGTAAACTGTATTGCTCTCCTGTAGATTTTTGCCAAGTTTGTCCTCCGTCTGCTGAAAAAGCGTAACAAATATCATGATTAGTCGAAACATCCCAGCTCTCACGCCAAACCCACGAGATATAAATTCCTTTTTTGCCCACGCACATCTGCCAGTAAGCACTGCGCTGGTTTTCGCCATCAATTAAGTTATTCTGCAAGGAAATCCATTTTTGAGTTTTCACATCATACGATTTCAAAATCATATTCCCTCTTCCCGAAGCGCCCGAACGGTAACAAAACAACAGCTTCCCGTTTGGCAGATTATGAAATTCGGGATAAGTCACCTTCACTTCGTCATTGCCAGTCATGGATTGTTCCTCACCCAACTCTAAACTAAAAGGTGTTTTGCTCTTTGCATACCGCAAACGGGTATCATGCTGATCCCAGCTTACATGAAGAAAACCATCCGTATCGACCGCAATGCTAATGCTGTTATGAGCATCTTTTACATTGCCGCTATAGGGCGTTATTACTTTTTGCCATTCATTAGAATTCAGTTTGCGCTTTGCCAAAATCATTTTGCCATCAGCATTATAATAAGCGGTAAATTGCCAATTTTTAAAAGTTGTCAGAGCACTATTCCTAAAAATAACGGTATTCACCGAATTATTACTCCAGCCCAAACCAATTTCGCTTTCACTGGTTTCTAGCTGAGCATGAACTACTGCACAAAAAAACAGCATCAATAAAGCTAAAATTTTACGGCCAAATCTACATCTGTACAAACTATCGGTGACTTTCTGTGACATATATTTTTATAAACTTAGTACTCTGAATTCGATTATTAATTTTAGAAGCAACAACATCAGGTATTTTTGGTTATATGATTCCTGCTCTCCACTATATCTTTTCTTTTTTAAAGGAAAGAAGAAAAGGTAATTGCGAGAGCAATTTTAGGAGATCAGGGCTAAAAACAAACATATTGCCTGCTTGTTATTATTTGGCTCCAGCCAAAATCAGGTAAGTAGCAAATATAATAACAGAACTATTAAATACAAACCAGTACCCACCAGTTTTTAGAAAACCAAAACTAGAAATCCTAAATTTTTTCTAAGGCGTTTTCACCAAAACAATATTAGGTTTTGGAGCAGTCTTCATTCCTTTTCCCATATAAAAACCTGTATGCGGCGGTTGGTTGTAACCTACATTCTGCCAAGCGATGCTTAAGCGGTATTGCGGATCGTGCATTAAAGTATACTGCCTGATATCTGTTGGAATTGCAGTGCTATAGATTCGTAATTCGGTATTATCAGTGCTTCTCAAAATCAATTCTTCTCTCCAGTCACCCAAAATATCTGCCGATAAACCAGGAGTCGATTTGGTTCCATTATTGGATTGTGCACCTTCTGCAGTGAACAATCTTCCTTTGCCGTATTTGTCAATATAATTAGAGTTAAGAAGTTCACGGGAAGTATCACCATCCCAATAAATTAAAAAATTAGCTGCCCTTGGAGATTCTCCAATTTCATTTCCTTTAATATCATATAAAAATTTAGATCCCGACCACCACATTTGCGCACCAATTCTAGTATCGTCAATATTATCAGCTACACCTCTGCCTACATCTTCATCATTCATTGCAGTAAATAATGTTTTTCCGTTTGCTGCCGAAAACAAAGCAACACCAGGGCCTTTTGTTCCTTCTTCAATTTCATGAACTCCAAACACTTCCAAACCTGGAATTTCTGGATCCAAATCACTCACGTGCAAAGCATCCCCGTGACGATAACCTGTAGTGTACAATCCTTTCCCATCATCATCAACACACATCGAACCATAAATAATTTCATCTTTTCCATCAGCATCTACATCAGCAACCGAAAGTCCGTGATTCCCCATTCCAGAATATGTACTTTTACCATCTTTGGTATCAAAAACCCATCGTGAAGTTAATTTCTTATCCCTAAAATCCCAAGCTGCCAAAACTATTCTTCCATAATATCCGCGACACATAATCACACTAGGATGAACACCGTCCAAATAAGCCACACAGGCAGTAAAACGATCTACTCTGTTTCCGCTGGCATCGTTTCCGCCATTACCGCCTCTGCCTCCCCATGCACCAATATCTCCTCTTTCGGCAATGTAATCGACCGTTGTAACTGCACTTCCTGTCCGTCCGTCAAAAACGGTAAGATATTCAGGTCCCTCTAGAATTTTACCAAAAGTTCCAGACTTCTCATCAGTATCTCTCCAGTCTTTTGACGCATCACCAATCACTTTACCAGTTCCGTCCACAGTTCCATCAGCAGTTTTACAGACAATTTCGGCGATACCGTCACCATCCAGATCGTATACCATAAACTGAGTGTAATGCGCTCCTTCTCTAATGTTTTTGCCCAGATTTATTTCCCATAAAAATGTACCATCAAGCGTATAAGCCTGAAGAATAACAGGATCTGTTAAGCCTTTATGCGAATTATCGTGTCCTATTCCCGTCATGTGAACAACTAATTCGTACTGCCCGTCACCGTTCAAATCTCCCACCGAAATATCATTGGCAGTATATCCGTTTATCGCTTTCAGCGGAATAGACAGATAGTCTTTTACCGCTGCATTGGCAGCAATAGTAAAACTGCCTTTGGTATCACTTTCCTTTCCATTAACAACCGTTTTCACAAACCATGTATTATTTTCATCAGCCTTAGCAGTTTCATCACTGAAATTGGTCGCTCCAGTAATTGGCTTTTCGTTAAGCAGAATAGCTTTTCCCGTACCGCTTTTTCTATATAAATTAAAAGCTAAATCATCAGGATCTGTGCCTAAAATACGCCAGCTGATAAAAAATTTTCCATTTTGATTAATGGCAATAACTCCTCTGTCCAGATTTTCCATCTGTCTTTGACCCAAAACAGAAAACCCAATCAGAAACAACAATACATTCCATTTTAAAAGCTTAACTTTTGACATATTTTATCCTTTAAAACTAATTAGTATAAGAAAAATTTATTGTGGTGAAATTCCTCCTTCCAGAGAAAAACAATCCAGTATAGTAGACTGTTTATCGGCTAAATGGTTTAAAACATTTTTTGAAAACCTTCACTTTTTACTTTCCAGGTGCCGTCTTTCGGGAATCCCGGATTAGCTTCTGTACTGCCTTCCCAGCCTCCGCACATCATTGCAACCGCAGTTAATAATCCTCCATTTCCTGGAAGATAAAGCGTCAATCTTTCTGCTTGATAATTGTGTCCGTTTTTCAGATAAGTATTAGTGGTTACTTTCATAAAAAGAGCGTCAATAGCTTTTCCAGGAAGTCCCAAACGTGCTGCAGCCATAGCAGTCATTGGGAAATCCCAGCCCCAAGTTTTTTGCCAAGACCAAGTATCCCAAACTAAATCAAATGTGTTTTTCATTATTTTTTTATCCAATAAAGAAGTTTCAGGAAGCATTCCAAAAGTTCCCAAAACCGATGGGTGGTCTGTTTTAAATTCAGGGTTGGTATACGAATCTTGAGCACTTTCAGCCGCCAGATACACATTGTTTTGAATAGGAAGCGGCGACAAGTCTTTTAGGACAGCTTCCCATTTTTCGGGAACAGGCTGCTTCATTTTCTTTTTCCACGCAATAGCCGTTTTTAATCCCCAGTTCCAATACGCCAATTCGTAGGTTGGATTAAAAGTCTGCATTGCCACAAAACGCTCCTGCGCCGGAATTACTCCTGGCCCTAACATGTAGCGTTTTTTGTCTTTATCATAAAAAGCAAAGGAAGCCATAAAATCGGCGGTGGCAAAAACACGCTCGCTGTATTTTTTCAAAGTAGCTTCTGACTTGGATGATTCATACAATAATTCAGCATAAGTGATAAAATGCGGCTGCTGCCAAATCAAAAATGACCCTACCGATGACGGGCTTTCGTTACCGTCCGGATCTGTCATTTTCTGCCATCTTGCTCCTTCAAAGCCTTGTCTCTGTGCTATTTTTTTGGCTTTATCAAATGCCTTTTGATACCAGCCTAATGTGTTTTCCAAATATTGAGGTCGGTTCCAAAGCGCATAATGAACACCGTGCCACCAATGCATTTCCAAATGCGGTTTTCCATACCAGCTGTTATAAGTCAGCCCCGTTTCCTGCGGAGGCATAGAACCTGCGCATTGTATTTTTGTCAAATATTGCGAAAGCACAATTCTTCGTTCCAATTCATTTGCTCGTGGGTCAGTACTTCCTGCAAAATCAACTGCAGCACCGCTTTTCCAGAATTTTTCCCAGCCTGAAACAGAACTTTTTTCAATATCTGTAAATGCAGGAACAGTTCCTTTATTTTTATTCGTTTGAATGAACAGACAGCTCAATTCTATCGTATTGCTTTTGGAAGGTTCCAAAAGAAAATAATGCTTTGCTTTTTCTTTTAACTCAGCAGTCCCCTTCCATTTCAAATTAATGTCATACGAAATACTGTCCATCACATGAGTAATCGCAGCTTCCGATTTATTTTTGATTTTCAGGATGCTTTTGTAATCCTGTTTGCCTTCCCATTTCATTCCCATATCGCCCCAATCTCCTGTTGGAAACGGAATGCGGACACGAATTTTCAAACGTCCTTGTGTGATTAAATCCGATTCTACTTTGAAACCTAAAGCATCTTTTGTCTGATCGCAGGCAGTTATTACTTTTACAGCAACTCCTTCGACTTCGAAATAACTTTCGATTTTACCTGTCCATAAATTCAGTTTCTGATTAATCGCTTTGATGTCATCAGGCTGTACTAAACTGCCGTCTTTTTTGGTGATTTCAAATCCAATATTAGCTAACTGCAATAAATGTGGATTCTGACGAAACCATTCGACAGCTTCTTTTTTGTGTGCCGGTTCTTTGATCTGTGTCGAATACGAAATTTTTCTTCCGTACTGATCGACATCTTTCAAAGTTTCAGAAAACTTATAACCGTTTACATTTTTATAACTGTCCCAGCCCCATTCGGCCTGAGTTCCTAATGGAATTCCTCTTTGATATTTTTCGGGAAAAGTCTGCAAACCTGTAGCATCAACAGTATAGGCAAAAGCACCGTTCCCAACACTCAGCGAAGCCAAAGTATCGATTTGCGTAATGATAACATCGTGTCTTGCCACTACAGCTTTGCGGTCAATTTTTTCTTGGGCGGCTACACCTATGGAAAATAGCAAAATGCAAATAATCGAATATCTTTTCATATGTAGATAATATTTGTTTTTTAATGGAATATGGTATCGCCATTCTTCATTCCTGTTTGTGATTTGGAATCATGGCGATTTCATGTTTTTAGATTTTAAAATAAAACTATTTAATTAATGTAGCACTCATCAAACCAATTACAACATCATTGGCAATGGTTTGTATTGAAAGACTTTTTAAGGTTTTTGATGTATTCAATGGAAGATCCAAAACTGTTCCGGCTCCGCCATCAATACCATTATTAGCAAAGCCTTTTATTGCTTTATAATCATTGAAAGTGCGGGAAACAATTCCAGACTTCAAATAAACACGCGGCGGTCTTGGGGCATTGGTACTAAATGCCAATCCGTCCACAAAATAATCCTGTTCAATGGGCCACCAGTTTTCAGGATTTTTCAGTTCCAATTCTTCAGAAGAACCATCGGTATAATTGACAATTACTTTACCATTTGTCATTCGGCTTTGCATCGGATTGGTAGAACCTGCGAGCATTAGATACAAATGAGACGCTTTTCCGCTTAATGGAATTGTTACCTTTTCGGGAAAATTATCCCACATGGAAGTGAAAACAATATTGTTCTTATTTTCGTCTGATGGAGTTTCAAAAACAATTCCTTCAGGAGTCGTAATTTTTCCATTTGCTTTGGCTTTCGAACGTAAACCAGCATCATCAATAACCGGATTAATCAGCGGATAACACCAATTCCCAATTCCCTGTAGAGGCAACTGCAGCGTAGGAGTTTTTGGTCGCGGCGATTCGTATTTTTGTTTGAAAATATCGGTCACTTTTGCATTAAAATAAGACGCCAGAGAAATTGTTTCTGATTTTAAAGTTTTGTTTTCAGGTATGTCCCAACTGATAAATGATAGTGGATAATTGCTACCGTCATTGGTTTGTAATTGAAAATTATTGGTTCCTGTAATTAGATTCTTCAGCGGAATTGTAATGATTTCTGAACTGTTTGCATTAATTGAAACTGCCTGCGGAATTTCTTTTCCAAATGGATTGAAAAGCAATTTTCCGTCACCATTTTTACCTGAATTATTTTGAACAAAAAGCAATAGATTATTCGCATTTACTTCTTTGACAATTGCTTCAAATCGTGGTTTGCAATTGAAAGTAATAGGTTCCCACCAAATCATTTCGCCCTGCTGCAACTGTACAAAAAGTGTTTTATCGCCAATACTGTTTACCATTCCAGAAACTTTATTTTCGGTTTTTGAAATAGAACTCAAAACCTTCTGCGGATCATATACCTCGATGATTTTTACCTTTTTAGTTTCCAATACAAAAATATCTTTCGGATTGTAAATATCCTGTACTTTTATTTTTTCTAAAGGAACAGCTTCCCAATTGACTGCAATAGTATATTTGTCAGCATACGGCGATTCAATTACAATTTCAGGTTTCCCGATTCCGTTTTTTGTAATCGTATAATTGGCTTTATTTCCATTAATAGTAACGCTGTTTATTTTTTCATCTGCACTGTTTAGGATGAACTTTAAATTCATTTTTGCAGTTAAACGATTGGCAATTTCATAAGAATCAATGTTTTTTTCTCTTTTGAAAGAAAAAGAAATATCTGGAATTTCCAGTGAAGCCGAATCCCATTTTTCCGGGAATCCCGGTTTGATTGTCAGCTGATGAGCCAGTGCATCGGGCTGAATTCCAAAAAGTCCTTCGACCAGTGTTCTTGATGCCATCCCGATTGGATCGGCAAAATCGCGATACAATTCTCCGCGTATGGCATCCTGATACATTAACTGCTCAAATCCGCCTGGTGAAGGGCTTAAATACATGCTTTCTACCAAAGCACTTTCCCACATTTTAAACGCTTTTTCAGCATTTCCTCCCTGCCAATACGCCAACGAAGTATGCAGTTGTTCAGCCAAAGCCACATTATTAATCGACCAAGTATAAGGTTGCCAATTGGTTGTGCCTATTACATATAAATCTTTTTTGTCCAATCCTTCAACTTGAATTGGAATATGAGGGATTTGTGTGTCTACATAGCGAAGCATTTGATAATTCTGAAAAGGATTCGCAAGTTCGGAATCAATGGTATGGTAAATACTCCAAATCGCAGGAGTTTCGTGCAACAATTGCTTGCCCATAGCATCTTTATATTCGGCAAAAATTCCTTTTTCTGGAATCCATAATGTAGAAGCTGTAGCTTTGGCTATTTTATTGGCTTCGGCAGTAAACGAGTCTGCATTTTGCTGTAAAACAGTTGCAATTGTTGCAGCTGTTTTGTTCGAATAATAATTATAGGCTGACGAATGAATCACGCCTCCACCACTATATTGCAAAGCATCACTCGCCCAAATGGATGCATAAGCATCATACAGACCGTCATTATCTACATCGAAATTTCGTTTTTCCCAATCGAGATGTCTTTGCAAAACTGGCCACATTTCTTTCATAAATTTGGTGTCGCCTGTCCATTTGAAATGGCGCAGCATTTGATCGAAAAAAACCAAATTCATATCATAATGATGTGCAATTGTATTATTGTCTGGCTTACGGCTAATGTATCCGCTGCTGAACATTGAATTGCCCATTTCTTCTTTTTGACGTGCCAAATTTCGTTCGGCATCAAAAACTACAGGACCGGTTAATGGCTGTGTAACCTGTGAATGGCTATAACTGGTAAAATGTGTTTTTGCTCTATCGTGCCAGCCCAACGGATCTGCAACATACGCACCGCGCCAAGCATTTAAATGCATACGCCAAGCTACAGCACCGTGCAGATAAGCGGGACTTTCCCAAATTCCATCGGCTGCAACTGCCAGCGCCGAACCTAATGTATTTATATAAGCATCTGATGTGGTTACTTTTACTCTGCTGGCTAATTCCTGTGTCTGCTGTGATGCTTTTTTGAACAGCTCAGCTAAATCTGCCTGAGTTTTTGCTTTAGAATTTACATTTGTATGGAATGACCAAAATAAATCTGTTTTTAAAATAAAATTGATTTTACCCACAATCAGATTTTGTTTTTCTGGTGCTGAAGCAAATAATTCTAAAGGAGAATTTTGTTTTTCAGCATTCGCTAAATGAACTTCGGATGATGGAAACATTCCCAACAAACTTTTGTCATTTCCTGTTTTTTGCTTATTCGTTTCGGAACCGTATTCCAGCAAAAACGAATTCTCTTTTATCGTATATTGATTATTGGTGCAATACTCGGGCTTTAAATAAAAACTAGATTCTGGGTCGGCGCCAATGTCTCCATCACGGCTAAATTTTCTGCCACTGGCTCCTCCAAACGCCCAAATGAGAGAATTCTTTTTATCGGTATCAATGCCAGAAACTTTCAAAACAAAACCTTCTTCATCTTTCAGCGCAACGATTTCAATTTTCAATTTTCCTTTGCCTAAAATAGGGTCATGAATTTCGTAAAACATTTTTCCGTTGGCATAACGAGTCGTAATTGTATTGGCTTCGGTTATCCATTTGCTTTTCTTTCCATTGGACAAACCTAACTTTAAATTACCTCCCATGCCAGGCATGTACATCGCAAATTCGGGTAAATCTCCAGCCTCCACTCTAAAAGCTGTATTGGAGCCATACAAGGCACGATTGAATTTTCGAGTACCATTTTTAAGTAAAAAGCCATCTCCATCCGGCACGTAATGAATTTTACGCGGAGCTGTTTCTTTTATTCCTTTTTCCTGACCAAAAAAGACTGTCGAAAACATAATAAAAAGCAAACAAAGCAGTGAAATCGGCTTAATTTTCATAGATATGTATAGACAATATTAAACTTTTCTGCATTTTTTTATTCTAATTAAATATCTCTTTAAACAGAAGTAAAAATCAGTATCAAACTAAAAAATCAAAAAAATGCAGATTGAATAATAATTAATAAAGCAATATTGCTGTTTTTTAAACACTATTCTATCCTGTACCTACCCGTAATTTATATAAAATCAGTACTTATTTAACATTTTAAGCAACCTAATAGTACAGGATAGTATTTAAAAAGCGAACCATTAGTTTTGAAAATCTATTAACCAAAATTAAATTAAATGAAACCTTTTAGAATCTTTACTTTGCTTGTATTGGTTTTGTGCTCTTCAAATATACTTTTATCAATAGATAAAAATGTGGATGATCTTAATCCAAAAAGCACGACCACACCCATTAAACCAAAGGTTTTTAATTTTGAATCTTCTAAAAAAAACAGCAAATCCACCAATGTGTTTTCTGCTGATAAATATGAAGAAAATACAGGATATGGTTTTGATTTTGATACTGCTGAAAATGCTGTTTTTACTGCCATTGGTTTAAAGATTACTAAAAGCACTTATTTTTCGGTAAAAGTTCCTGAGGGAAATTACAAAGTAAAAATCACTTTGGGCAACGATAATAAAGATTCTAATATTACTGTAAAAGCAGAATCCCGAAGAATAATGATTAATCAGCTTTTGATAAAAAAAGGTAAATCTGCCATACAGGAATTCAATGTAAATGTTCGTAACTGTTATATTAATGATTCCTATTCAATAAAATTAAAAGACCGTGAAAAAGGAGACTTGAATTGGGATAACAAACTAACCCTAGAATTTTTAGGAACAGCAAATATTCAAAAAATTGAAATTATTCCACTTGATAAAGTTACTACCATTTTTCTGGCAGGCGATTCTACTGTAACCGATCAAGACGTAGAGCCTTGGGCTTCATGGGGACAAATGATTCCTCAGTATTTTAACACCAATGTTATCGTAACCAATTATGCTTGCTCTGGTCTTGCCTTGAGTTCTTTTAAAAGCAGCAATCGCCTGCAAAAGATAAGTTCTCAAATTAAAGCTGGCGATTATTTGTTCATTGAATTTGGTCACAATGATGAAAAAATAAAAGGCATGGAAAATACTGCCTGGAAATCATATTCAGATTTATTAATCGAATTTATTCAGGCAGCTAAAGACAAAGGGGCCATTCCAATTTTAGTTACGCCTACACAACGTCGCGCCTTCAATACCGACGGAACCTTAAAAGCAACGCATGGAGATTTCCCCGATGCCATGCGTGCCGTAGCTAAAAAGACGAATGTGCCTCTTATTGACATTACCGCAATGACTACCCAATTGTATGAAAAATGGGGAGATAATGCTTCCAGAAAAGCTTTTGTACAATACCCTGCCAATACTTTTCCAGGGCAGACCAAAGCTTTAGAAGACAATACTCATTTTAATAGTTTTGGAGCCAATGAAATTGCACTTTGTATAATTAAGGGAATCCGTGACTTGAACTTACCTTTACAAAAAGACATTTCAAAGCAAACACCAAAATACAGTCCCGAACATCCTAATTACATTTCAAATTGGACGTTACCAATGAGTACGCGTTTTGAAATCGCAAAGCCTGACGGCAATTAATTTTTTTGAATACATTTAAAATGAAAATACAACAAACTTTACAATCTCTTTTTATTGTTGCGATGACTATCGTTCCAGCACAAAGCAATTTTGCTCAAGAAACGGACAAAGTTTTACTTTCCGGAAAAGATTTTGAACACCCGGTACAATGGGATTTTTATTGTACCGATGGCAATAACAGTAAAAAATGGACGACTATCAACGTGCCTTCCCAATGGGAATTAGAAGGTTTTGGCGAATACACATACGGAAGATGGTATAAGGAACTTAACCAAAAAGAGCCTAGTAAAGAAGAAGGTCTTTATAAATACGTATTTGATGTTCCCAATGATTATAAAGGCAAAGATGTCTTGATTGCTTTTGGCGGTGCCATGACGGATACCGAAGTAAAAATTAACGGCAAATTAGCCGGAGAAATTCATCAGGGCGGTTTCTATGAATTTAAATATGATATCACTTCTTTATTAAAATTTGGCACCAAAAACACGCTGGAAGTTCACGTATGGAAACATTCGAACAACAACTCGGTTAATGCTGCAGAACGCAGAGCAGACTGGTGGCTGTTTGGCGGAATCTATCGTCCAGTATGGCTGGAAGTATCCCCAAAAACACAAATTCAGCATATAGCGGTAAACCCAAAAATGGACGGTTCGATTACTATTGATATGAACCTTAAAAACATTCCTAAAAATACGGTTGTAGAAGCCTCTTTGAAAGGATTAAACGGTGAAAATTTTCAAACGTTCACTTTTCCGATTAAGGCAAAAAGCATTAAAGAAACAATCGCTGCCCAATGGAAAGATGTTAAGCCTTGGAATCCGGAAACTCCAAATTTATATACACTAGAACTGTCTCTGAAACAAAACGGGACAGTACTTCACAAATTGGACAAAAAAATTGGTTTCAGAACTTTAGAATTCAAGAAAAAAGACGGAATTTATGTGAATGGTACCAAGATTATAATGAAAGGAATCAATCGTCATTCCTTTTGGCCGGAAGGCGGGCGCAGCACCAGCAGACGCATCAGTGTGTTAGACGGCCAGCTGCTGAAGGACATGAATATGAATGCTGTACGCGGCCATTACCCGCCAGATGAGCATTTCATGGAAGTCTGCGACTCTTTGGGACTATTTGTTCTAAATGAATTAGCCGGATGGCAAAACTCTTATGACACCAAAACAGGAACAAAATTAGTGACCGAAATGATTACCAGAGATGTCAATCATCCATCAGTAATTATTTGGGATAACGGTAATGAAGGCGGCTGGAATTATGAAGTGGACAAAGTTTTTGACGAAAATGATCCTCAAAAAAGAATTGTAATTCATCCTTGGTCAGATTTTAATGGCTGGGATACACACCACTACCCTACTTATTTAACGGGTATGCACCGATTCAACAGTGGCGAAAACGTGTTTTTCCCAACCGAATTCATGCACGGAACTTACGACAACGGTCACGGTGCTGCTCTTGAAGATTTTTGGACTCGCTATAAGCAAAGTCCTCTGTTTGCCGGAGGGTTCATGTGGGCAATGCTGGACGAAGCTGTTTTTCGCTCCGATTGGAAAGGCGACGTGAAATTTGACTCCAAAGGCTCTTTGGCAGCTGACGGGATTTTAGGCCCGCACCGCGAAAGAGAAGGCAGTTATTATACGGTAAAAGAAGTTTGGGCACCCATTCAGTTTGCTCCAAAACAAGTCACAGATGCTTTTGACGGCTCCTTTTTAATAACCAACGATTACCTGTTCAGCAATTTGAATTCCTGTAAAATGGAATATAAAATAATGAAATCAGATGCCGATATTCTTTATACAGCCGGCGTTTCAAAAGTAGTAAGCTCTGGTAAAATTGAAATCCCAAGTATTGAACCAGGCGAAACCCGCAAAATTAAATTTGCTGTTCCTGCGAACTTTGCAGAGGGAGATGTTTTGTCTATTACTGCAAATGACCAATACGGCAAAGAAATCTATACTTGGACTTGGCCTATTCACAAAGCCAGCTATTTTGCCAATAAATTTTTAGTTTCTAAAACTGTTAAAACTAAAGCCATTGCCACCCGAAATGGAAATGAAGTTGTTTTAAGCGGTGACAATGTTACCGTGACTTTGGACAGCACAACTGGAGAAATCTTGACGGTTAAAAACGCAGCTTCTGTAATTCCGCTAACGAACGGTCCGCGTCCTATCGGGATGAAAGCCAAATTAAAAGATGTTCAGCTTTCGCAGGAAGGAGAAAATGCAGTCTGCACCGTTACCTATTCCGGTGGGTTAAACACCATAAAATGGATTATGTATCCTGACGGAAGGTTCAAAATGGAACTGCTCGCTTTGAAAAATGCAGAAAATGCAGGAGGTTTTGATGGTGCTTATTTTGAGGATAAAATTAATTCGTTCGGAATCACATTCAGTTTCCCTGAAAAAGAAGTTACGGGAATAAAATGGTTTGGAAGAGGCCCTTACCACGTTTGGAAAAACAGAATCAAAGGAACTACTTATGGTGTTTGGGAAAAGAACTATAACACCACTATAACTGGCGAAAGTTTTGAGAATTTGGTTTATCCGGAATTCAAAGGCTATCATGCCAATTTATTGGGAGCCAATCTAAAAGCGGGTACATCGTCATTTAAAGTTTTTAGCGAATCTAACAATTTGTTTCTGAGATTATTTACTCCCGATTTACCTAAAAATGGTTTCCCAGGAAGCAACCCGCAGCCTGCTTTTCCGGAAGGCGACATTTCCTTTATGTATGAAATTCCAGCGATGAGAGATTTCAAACCATTGGAACAGCAAGGACCGGAAAGCCAGCCAACAAATATCCGCATCAAAAAAGGAGACGATGGAATATCAATGAATTTGTGGTTTGATTTTAGAAACAATAATTAAGAAATAGAACAGAGACCAATAAAATAAATTTATACATATATGAAAATTATACGATTAATGGCTTTACTGTATGCAGCAGTACTTTTTTTTAATTTCACCCAAAAAACTGAAACCAAACCAACCCTTTTTATAGTTGGCGATTCAACTGTAAAAAACGGAAGCGGTAAAGGAGATGGCGGTCTTTGGGGCTGGGGCGATTTTATTGGCCAATTCTTGGACACTACCAAAGTTTCTATACAAAACCATGCTTTGGGAGGAACCAGCAGCCGAAGTTTTCAGTACAAAGGATTGTGGGAACCTGTTTTTAAACAGCTTAAAAAAGGTGATTATGTTTTTATTCAATTTGGACATAATGATAATGGTGCCATAAATGATACGACAAGAGCCAGAGGAACAATTAAAGGAATTGGCAACGAAACCGAAGAAATTGATAATCTGTTGACTCACAAACATGAAATCGTTCATTCGTATGGCTGGTACATTCGAAAATTAGTACAAGATGCCAAATCAAAAGGAGCTATTCCTGTAGTTTTTTCACCAATTCCAAGAAACGACTGGAAAGACGGAAAAGTGCTTCGCAATAACGAATCGTATGGCCTATGGGCAAAACAGATTGCTGAGCAGGAAAAAGTTGCCTTTATTGATTTAAATGATAAAATGTCTTTGGAATTAGAAAAAATCGGTGAATCCAAAGTGATGGGAACCTATTTTTATGAAAGAGACCACACCCATACTTCTGCAAAAGGAGCCGTTTTATCAGCTTCAGTAATTGCGAGTGAACTCAAAAAAAACAATAATTCATTTGGCAAATATGTTTTAGCGAATCCAAAAATTAAACTTCCTAAAAAGAAAAAAGTGTTTTTGATTGGCGATTCTACAATGGCAAACAATGGCAACAATGAAAATGCCGTAGGCTGGGGAGTTGCTTTCCCGCAATTTTGCGATACAACACGAATTGATGTCATTAATAAAGCAAGGGGCGGCAGAAGCAGCCGTACTTATGAATTTGAAGGCTTATGGAAAGACGTCAAAGACCAATTACAGCCTGGAAACTTTGTTATTATTCAGTTTGGCCATAATGATGCAGGAGCTGTTGACAAAGATAAATACAGGGGCTCTTTAAAAGGAAATGGCACAGAAACACAAATTGTAAACCGCGCTGACAGCATTACTGAGACTGTGCATACTTTTGGCTTTTATATCGAAAAATACATTAAAGAAGCTAAAGAAAAAGGCGCAATTCCGATTGTGATGAGCCAGACACCAAGAAACGAATGGCCGAATGATAAAGTAGAACTTAGAGAGGACAGCTATAACAGCTGGTCAAAGACTGCTGCCGAAAATCAAGGAGTTGATTTCATTGATCTAAATGTAATTGTTGCCAAAAAATATGAAGCTTTAGGCAAAGTAAAAGTAAAAGCCTTTTTCCCAAAAGACCACACGCACACTAGCCTCGAAGGCGCAACACTCAATGCACTGACCGCAGCGGAAAGGATTAAAAACTTAAAAAAATGTGCTTTGAGAGATTATATTGAGATTCCGAAAAAGAAAGAATAATATAAAATTTTATTTGAAATCAAGTGCGGTAATATAAATCTATTGCCGCACTTTTTTTATGGGAATACAATTCAAAATCCGTGCATCACTTTTTTTAAAACCAAATATGCATTGTTTTTCAACCTTTTTTATGATAATTTTTGGTTCAATCTAGTGTCTAATGTTGAATAATTATAGAAAAAATAACAGATAATCAATAAGTTAAGGCAATTAAAAAAAGTATTGAGTTTTTTCACCAGACCCAATATGAGATTTCAGTTCCTCAGAACCTCACTTTTGCTGATGACTTCTTTAAAATTCTAACTCCCGATAGATACCCTTATCAATCGCTAACACTTCCTATCAACTCGGCGGGTACATACACTCTCACTCTCCTAGAAAAAAACCATACCCGACATACTAAAAAATTACAAAAGAAATTACTGAGAAATTCGCAATAAACCATTTCACATTTTATTAAAAATAAATTCATAAAACTGACAAAACAAGCAATATCTTACATTACAAATTTTATGAAATACAAGAGTTTGTAAGTCTTTTTCAGCAATTACAAATAATGCAAAAAAAATAAAATTTTATTTTTCATAATATTATATTATTCGCTAATTTTTAAGCATTTAGTAATAATTTTACAAATAACATAAGATTATTAAAATAATCACAGGACACTACAGGATAGTCAATTATTTTCCCTTTTTTAACTTTAACAAGTTAATATTTATTATAGCACTATTACATTTAAATACCTGAGAAAAATTAGCACAAAAAAACTTATAATCCACCGTCAAAAGAGTGATTTTCATGTAATGCAAATTAATTAATCATAAATCAACATTCTTGCTTATCGAGTTTAATTAGCTTTTTACATTAGAGTTTACAAAATATTTATATATAAATACAATTACAGCACATACTCTTCAATAAAGTTCCTTAATGGGGTAGATATATTTAAAATACATAATCTTCTAGACCTCTATAAATTCATATCCCTAAGTCCTTTTGCGCCACTCCAACAATGCATTAATTAGTCAATTTCACTATGCAAAATAATTACCAAGAAAATTCTAAACTTCAATTCTCAAATAAATTATTCTTTCTAGTATCACTTCTCGTTTTAATGGGCAGTTTGATTAATATTAATTTTTTCATTTACAGAGGTTTATTTAATTATTTTGTTTTAACAATAAGTAGTGGAGTAATTCTAACAACAGTTCTTTTTTGGAAGTATCGAACTATAAAAAATATGGTAAATACTCCTGTCACATTACCATCTGTACTTTTTTTATTATGGGCTTTATTTGTTTTTGTTCAATTAGGAGAAGCCGTGCAATATAAATATTACCGAATAGCAGTCTGCTTTTCATTTATTATTTCTTTCATTGTATTAAAAAAGAATAATGCTATTAGTTTTTATAAGTCCGTTGCTATTATTGCCACAATAGAGGGGCTTTGGTGTATTTTACAATATTTAGGTAAAATTCCTAGCGAAAGTAATGATTTTGCTGTTACTGGAAGTTTTGTGAACCCCAATGTTGTTGCTATGTTTTTGGCGTTATGTCTTCCTGCACTACTTTATTTTTGCTTTAAAGCATCTTCTGCCTATTTAAAAGCAGTACATTATTTGACGCTGCTAATTGTATTTATAGGGTTACTGCTTTTAGAATGCCGTACTGCAATACTGGGCGGTGCTTTTTCTTCGGGATTGTTTATTGTACTTCGTTTCAATCTAATAAAACGCTATAAACGAAAATATCTATTGTTGGCAATTTTAGCTATTGTTATTTTAATTGTTCCCGTAGGAAGACAATTATATCTTCATAAGAAAGATTCTGCTGACGGGCGATTGCTTATTTGGAGAATTTCTACTCAAATGATTTTGGATTCACCTGTTAGAGGTTATGGAACGGGAATGTTTGAAAGAGAATATAATCTGCAACAAGCTAAAGTAATACAGAAAAAAAAATTAAGTGGAAGTGAATTAAAAAAAGCTTCATTTGTTTTGATGGCTTACAATGATTACTTAGAACAGGCTGTTGAAGGTGGATTTCCTGCTCTATTATTTTTTGTGACGATGATAGTTTCTTTTTTATATCCATCTAAAATAAATACCAATATAAGACTAGAAAACAATACTAATGATAATCTAGACATAACCTATGTTGCTTATGCCGGTTTTGCTTCTTTTGCGTTGATGGCCTTTTTTAATTTTATACTTCAAGCTGTTCCTGCGATGCTTCTATTTTGCGTTTATGCAGGAATTTTATGTATCAATGATGAACAACGAAAATTAACAGATTTATCAATTAAACAGCCCGTCGCCAAAACAATTCTATTAGCCTTAACTTGTTTCACTTTCTATCTCACTTTTGGACAACTAATCCAAGCCAAGGAGTATCGAAAAATTAAAATCGCAAGAGATTTTCTTGAATCAGGAAATATTTCACAAGCTGAAAGTCTACTAGTTCCTTTGCAAAATTCAAAACAAAACTCCACAAGCTTTTGCATAATCTACGGTAACCTGCTCTATTCCCAAAATAAATACAATGAAGCTTTAGAACAATTTGAAACTGCTAAAAAGTTTAGTTCTAGCGCAATCCTGTTTAAAATGGCTGCACAATGCCAATTTCAATTAAAAAATAATAAAGAAGCTATTTCAAATTTATATCAGCTTACTCTATTATCTCCAAAAACCATGAAGTATAAATTTGATTTGATGCAAATTTTAACATCTAACAAACAAATAAATTTAGCATGTATTGTTGCTCAACAAATTATTGACATGAACGTCGTTAACCCAAATGAATTAACGGATAAGTATCAAAGCATTGCCAAATTATTATTAAAAAAAAGCAAGAATAGCAATTCTAATAAATCATTTTAAATGTCATGAGTAAATTTATAGCTGCCTTATTATTATTTTCAGCATTTTGCACTATAGCCCAAAATAGCCTGCCAAAAAATGTGGCAACGGTCTTAAATAAGGCTGGTAAAAACAAAGGGGAATTAGAAAAAGTTATTCACCGGTATAATCAAAATAAAGCTGATAGTCTTAAATTAAAAGCGACTTATTTTTTAATAAGCAATATGGATATTCATTCCTCAGTAGATTACTATTGGGCAGACGGAACAGGAAAAAGAATTCCTTACAACGAAATGGATTATCCGGATTTTGTGACTGCTGTAAAAGCTTTTGAAGAAATAAAGCCGAAATACAAAAGTGTAAAACCTGTACCTTATAGTTACAAAGACATCGACACTATTAAGGCTGATTTCTTAATTAAAAATATAGAAAATGCATTTGAGGTGTGGAAACGGCCACAAGCCCAAAATGTTTCATTCAGTGATTTTTGCAATTATATATTACCCTACCGAGTTGGCTCAGAACCTCTTCAGGAATGGCGAGCTATCTATCAAGAAAAATTCAAATGGATTCAAGATAGTGTAAAAGGAAATAACACAGAAGATGCCCTAAAATATTTTGCCAATGATTTCCGAACTTGGTTTATCAATACCTGGGACCAGGAACAAAGAAAAGAACCTTTGCCTCATCTTGGTCCAATTCAGTTATTAAATCGGAAAAAAGGGAATTGTGATGATATTGGGGATCTAATGACTTATATACTTCGTTCTCAAGGTTATCCTTCTTCTGTTGAATGTGTTCCCTTTTGGGCAACATCAACGGGAACACATTTTTTTAACAGTACTTTTTCGTCAGAAGGAAAGTCGATTCCTTTTGACGTTTCGACCGCTAATGTTAAGATTGATAATTTTTCTAGAGAACCTTCTAAAGTCATACGCCTTACTTATGCCCGACAACCCAATGTTCTAGCAAGTATATTACCCAAAGAACAAATTCCTCCCGGTTTTATGCGTAATGAAAACTATATAGATGTTACCTCAAATTACTGGCAAACCAGCAGTTTAACAACATCTCTTTTTAGTGTAAATGCAAAACCAACTGTAGCGTATATCTGTGTTTTTAATGGTATGGACTGGAGAGCCACCTGGTGGGCAAAAATTAAAGATGGCAAAGCCACATTTAATGACTTATGTAAAGGGGCTGTTTTCCTGCCTGCATATTACGGTAACGGTAAAATTTTGCCTGCCGCCTATCCCATAGCCTCAGGTTACCAGCACCAGCTCATTCTGAAACCTGATTTGGCAGCAACGAGAAATGTAGTTATAGAAGAGCAGGACAAATACCTCAAATTCAGGTTAGACAAAAAATACACTCTTTACTATTGGAACAATAACTGGATTTCTATGGGGGAGCAAACAGCTACAGCCGAAACCAAATCACTTGTATTTGAAAAAGTCCCCAAAAATGCACTATTGTTATTGGTTTCTGACTATTCACAAGGTAAGGAGCGGCCTTTTATCATTACTGATAATCAAGAAAGAATCTGGTTTTAAAACCAAAACAAGCTTATTAACAACCATTAAATATTTTAAATTATGAAAAAAACAATTTTTGTCCTATTAATTAGTTTGGCTTTTACATCGCACAAGATGAATGCGCAAACCAGCGAAGAACAATTCTTCAAAGAAAAATACTTACAGCAAATTGAGAAAAATGCTGCCAATGAAGCACGAGCTCAGTTAATTTTAATTACAGGTAAATACAAGGTAGATACTGAAACTTATAATACATTATATAAATTGTATTATGATCGAAAAATAGAAATAGAAAAAAAATTATTTGTTACGGAAGCATCCAGAAATTCACAGAGGGATTTAGCAGTTGTAATTTCAAAATACGATTCAATTTCCAGTTTTTATTTGCAGGCGTTAAAAAACAAAAGCCTTATTGGTGATAAGGTACTTGATGTTAATGATAATTCGAAATTTGCCAGTGCTGTGAGAAATAGGGGAAAACTAAAACTTACCAAAGAACAAATAGATAATTTAATCTATAACAGCAAATTAATGGCTGCCCAAAAGAATGAGAATCCTTCTTTGGATTTAAAAGCGAATGAAAGAAAAATTCTTCCAACAATTCTAACGGATGAACAATACACCCAACTGCTGATTATTCTGAACCAAAAAACCGCTTCAGATTGGGCAAAAAACTCATGGAAACATCTTCAGGAAAGAGGGATCGACCAAGGGCTTGACAGTACCAAGGTAAATAGAGAACTCTTTAACTACAACTTAGCCAAATTAGTTAAAAAGGAGCGTTTTGGAAACGAGGCACCAAAAACAAGCGAAAGCATGAGTAAATTGACCACGGAGCTTCCCGAGGCTTTAAGAAGACTTCAATCTGACCAAGCCCGCAATACGTCGAAAAAACCAGAAGAGACAAAAACCAAATTCGCATGGTAATCCCCTGCTCTTACTTCCATGAAGGAACCGAAACCTGAAAAAAGTTTTTGTGCTAGGATTTCTTAAAACAATAATAAATAATTTATTTATGAAAAAAATTACACAAATAGCAGTGTTGCTGCTCTCGTTCCAGCTATGGGCGCAGACTAACAGCAAGCCTTCCATATCGTCRCTGGATATGGCCAAAATGCAGCTCAACCAAAACCACGTTTACTACAATCCCGAAAAAGGATTCGAATCCTGCAGGAAGGCCGCAGAGGAAGAAGCAATCCCAAAGGCGATGAATATGCTGGCTATTCTTTACAGCGAAGGGGTAGGTGTAGCTCCAAGTCAAGAACTGGCACTACAATGGTTCCAAAAAGCTGCTGAAGCGGGTTATCTAAAAGCATGGTTCAATATAGGAACTATATATAGGGAAGGAATAGGAACTACCCAAGATTTCAAAAAAGCATTTGAATATTACTCTATAGGAACAGACTTAAAAGCTACCACCAGTATGTCCGGTAAAGGCTATATGCTTTACAAAGGTTTAGGTTGCCAGCAAAATTATAAGGAAGCTTTTGAATTGTTTAAAGTAGCCAGCCAACATGGCGTTTTAAATGCAATGTATATGCTGGGAATATGTTATCGTAATGGTTATGGTACTCCAAAAGATTTAGTTGCTGCCAAACAATGGCTTACCAAAGCTGCAAATTATGGGTATAGCCCGGCTCAAAATGAAATGATGGAAGCCGAACCTGAATTTGTAGATTACAAAGAAACGAAAAAATCGTATTCTAAGACAAAATCCATTCATCAAGAAGGTATAAAAGAAACTTTTGAGCCTGTATCTCATCGATTAGATAGTGCACAAGAGCTAGACGGGACTTATTCAGGCTATCTTGTTACCTATGATTGGAGCGGACAGCATATAATAGCCAAAAATGAATTGACTATCGACTTAAAAAAACAGGGCGATGGAATTTTCACAGGTACATGGACAGAAAAAGATAAAACTGCTGTCCCTTTAAGAGGGACAATTACCGATACTGAAGTGCGTTTTGACAACACTGCTTATAATAAAATAGATCACTACAGTGCCAAAAAGCCAACCGAGTTTTTGTTTAAGGATGCCCGTCTGCAAAATATAGTCTACAAAGATTCCAGCTATCTGGTCGGGAATTTGCAATTATGGTCGGTTAGACAGAATGAGCCCGAAAAGCCTATGTACATCAGTTTGGTAAAAAACAATAAAAATAAAATTGATACAAATACAACAAAAACCAAAGATAACTTGGTCGTATTCCCCAATCCTTTTTCTAATAGTTTCTCTTTCAATCTTAGTTTGAATGAGCGAAGCACGGTTGAAATTGCTCTGTATTCCATAACGGGGGTCGTTCTATATAATGAAAAATTGGAGCTTCCTGCAGGTGACCATAGACATACTATTACGGTTAGTATCCCTTCTGGTGCCTATTTTTTAAAAATAAACTATGGGAATGTTCGAAAATCAACCATTGTAATTAAATCTTAAGATGAAAAAAATATTATTTTTATTACTATTTTTGACGGGCTTAACCCCAGTTTTCAAAAATAATACCCTAAATTTGGTTTGTTATCAATCATATGGACAAGAACCGAGCAATGGTGAAGAAGATGTGGTAGTGTGTAATAGTCATGTAACAACTACTTCATGGCAAGAAGGAGATTGGTTCATTACAGAGTCATGTCATCTTGAAAATGGTGAAAAGCCCTGGGATGATTGCGTTGAAGTTTGTGATCAGGATGCTGAATATAGTCCTGTTGAACCTGATCCGGATGATGGTGATGATGGTGATGATGGCAGTGGAGGCAGTGGAGGCAGTGGAGGCACAGGAGGTACAGGAGGCGGGGGCACTACCACCCCTATTAAAGTGGGCGAAGCGCCAATAACTAAGACAGAATTTGATAGGCGCAAAGCATATGATTACGCCAGTTATAACCCTAGTGTCAAAGAAAATCAAGTGTTGACCCAATCATTTGGCGACGCAAAAGTTATTGGTACATTAATTCGATTTGAAAATGCGTTTGGACATGTTTTTTATTATTTCACGCCATATGCTACCGCATACGGATTAACCACGGGTATGTATTATAGAATTCCAGACAGAACAGACAGTAGTTCTCCCACATATACATATCATTTCAATAACGACGTTACAGGTTTTCCAGAATCGGGGACTTCAACTATTGGCGACTTATTCGATTTATTTGGCAAACCAATGACTGTAACGATAGAACCGAACAATTCACCTATAACGACTACAAACAATGTCCCTCTTACAATGAAAACATGGTATCTTGACAAAGATGGTGATGGCTATCATAGCGATACCCGACAGGCTACAAGTAACCCAGGCTCGGGATGGAAAGCAACAACAAAAGGCTCAGATTGTAATGATAATAGTTACTACAAAAATATCGATTGCAGGCCTAATTGGTATCTTGATATGGATGTTGATGGATATGATGGAGGCACCCAACAATCCGACACCAGCCCAGGTACAGGATGGATTAAGGGAACTTCTTTAGGTACGGATTGTAATGATAATGTGTATAACATTCAAAATATTTGTGGGAATAGTCGTGACTGCATAGAAAACAACACTAATAATCAAACAAATATAAAACCAAGTCAAGCTACATTAAGTCAAAATGCTATTAATTTATTAAAAGGTATTGAAACACTAAGTCTTATTCCTTATAATGATAAGACAGGAAATCCAACCACTAAATATGTTGATGGTGCTACTATAGGCTATGGTCATTTAATTGCTAATGCAGCGGAATTTGAGACATATAAAAATGGAATTTCATTATCATCAGCAAATACATTATTTACGAATGACATAGATCGAGAAATAAAGGCCGTAAGAACCTTAAGCTATGATTTATCACAAAATCAGTTTGATGCCCTAGCTATTTTGGTTTTTAACATTGGTAGTACACAATTTAAAAGTTCTTCTTTGAGGAAATTTTTACAAGATTGTAATGCACCAACTAATTATAATTCAGTTGAAAATGCTTGGAAAGCTTTTAATAAGGATAATGGTGTTATAGTTCAAGGGCTAATTAATAGAAGGAATTGCGAGTGGGATATTTTTGTTAACGGTATATACAAACAATGGTAATTTTAAAATAATTAAATATATAATATGAAAAAAGCAATATTTTTTATGTGTTTGTTAAAATGTTTATTTTTAACTGCACAAGAGCAACAATACGGTACATTAGTAAAATGTAATGAATGCAATGTTCAGTCTTATTTAGGAGAGTACAAATATGTAGCATACATTCCTTATGATCATCCTGAAAATCAACAATGGATAACTTTAAATCAGAATGACAGCAATTTTGCAAAAAAAGTTGTGTTTTTAGAACAACAATTTAGCGGGCTTGATTTGACAGTAGCCAATCCAATTTACAGTATAGATAAATACCGTTTAGTAAATAAAGAAGGCTATGTTGAAACAAATAGGGTAATGAGAACTTATTTAAGTTATTATTATTCGATATTAGGCAATTATGGAGATTACACTTACATGATAGGTGTCAGAAGTACTTTAAATTCAGGTGCAATTTATGAGCATGCAGACTATATGTTTGAAATTTATGGTGAAAAACTAATTAGGCGTGATGGTGATAATTTTTATCTTTTAGAAAAGATAAATTAAAATAACATACCCACTCTATAAAGTCTACCGACTTCATCACACACGCAGAGCGCAAAACAAAACCACAAAGTAACAGCTGTTATTTTGTGGTTTTTGGTATATTTTGATAAGAAATACCTGCAAAATTAGGAACTGCACCTATTGCCGACTTATTCGATTTATGGGGCAGACAAATGACAGTAACGATAGAACCAAACGATTCCCTATAGCGACTACAAACAATGTCCCTCTTACGATGAAAACATATTATTATGACTTTGATGGTGATAAATATCATGGAGATACACGACAGGCCACCACTAATCCAGGCGCGCGATGGTCTTTAACAACAAATGGCCCAGATTGTAATGATAATAATCTCTATAATAACATCGATTGTAGACAAAGTTGGTATACTGATGTGGACGGTGATGGATATCATGGAAAAACCGAACGATCCGACACCGAACCAGAAGGTGGAGGATGGATTAAAGGAAGATCATATGGTCAGGATTGTGATGATAATGTTCCTAGCATTGAAAATATTTGTGGGAATGGTGGCTGTAATACAAGTGCTGGGGATTTGCAGAAACTTTTCCCTTTAACGGATGCTAAAGCAAAGTTATTGGCTGATACCATAAACAAGTTTTCTAAATTTTATGGTATAAATACTAAAGAAAAATTGCAGCATTTTTTAGCTCAGGCAGGAGTTGAAACAAAAAATTTTAATTCTTTCAGAGAAAGTACAAATTTTCAACCTCAAGTTGTAATGGCGAAATTTAGCAAATATTTCAATAGCTTAAAAAATGATAACAAAGATCCCGATAAAGCTAATTTGAGTTCCATTTATATTGTTGGACAAAAATATGTTGATGGTGAAAAATTATTTAATATTGTGTATGATGACAGAAATCCTAATAGAAGTAGATATAATCTGCTTGGAAATACTCAAAATGGGGATGGATATAAATTCAGGGGGCGTGGTGCTTTACACTTAACTGGTCGTGATAATTATACCAAATTTACAGAGTTTTATAATAATATTTCAGGTGACGCACCTAAAGATTTTACCCAAACTCCAAATGATTTAGTAGACAATCTTGAAATAGCTATCCATGCAGGAATGTGGTTTTTTCAAACGAAAGTAATGGGAGGTATTGATAATTTTAATACGAAAATTTTAAATACCGATCCTGCAATTATAGATAAGTTAACCATAAAAATATCGAATATAGTAAATGGTGGAGATAATGCTTTACAAGATCGAGTGGATTTATTAAACGATTCAAAAACAAAAATGAAATGTAATTAAAAATATAAAAATGAAAAATATAGTTTTATTAATTATGATGGTATTTACCTTTCAATACTCTTCTGCACAAGATATAAATGTAAACGAATTTCCAAATAAAATTTTAGGAAAATGGCAACAAATGTTATATGATACCACATTGGAAGATTATGTAAGTTCAGAATATTATTATTTATTTAAAGAAAATAATGTCTTGGAGGAATATAAGGGTAGTATGTTAACGGGAACACTTAACTATGAAATTTCTTTTTCAGAAAATTATAGTAATGGGAGAACTATAAAATTAGCAAATATAAAAATCGCAGATCCTGATTATGGAAGTTCCGATGATTATCAACTTAATATGTTTATAGCCGAAGATTCTTCTATGAATCTAACATTAGAAGCAAATAAGACAGCAGTAATCAGTGTGTATAAAAAAAAATAATCTCTCTCTGCGACAAGTATCTATTTAAATTAGAATAGAAATTGTAGTGTTTGCAATACGGTTATTAAAAAACAGAAGTGTTTAAGTTCCTTCTGTTTTTTTTTATTTTACAGTTTTAAAAATCAATATGTTTGAAGAAATTAATGCCGGATAAATAGAAGTAGAAATGGAAATACAGAGCCTGGAGATGGCTACATATTTAGAAGAAGGGGAGCTATACAAATAACAGGAAGAACTGATTATACTAATTTTAGCAATTATTATAAAGCTAATTTTGATTCATCGGTTGATGTATTACATAATCCCAATCTCATATCAAGTAATCTTGAAATTGCTATAATAAGTGGTTTATGGTTTTTTAAAACTGAAATTATAGATAAACTTCCTCCAATCGATTCAAATACTCCAGTTCTAAAAATTACTAATAAGATAAATCGCTACGAAACTAAAAAAAAGAAAGAAGAAAGAAAAAAAATATTTGACGAAAAAGTAAAACCTAATGCTAAATGCAATTAAAAAMAATAATTATGAAAAAGTATTTTATAATAGCTCTAACAATATTTATAAACTGTAACTCAAATGCTACAATAGAGCAAAAAAATTCTATAATCAAAACTATTAATATGCCACCTGATAGCAGAACCAAAATACTTGGAATCTGGTATGATTATTCATATAAAAATTCGTACTGGGAATTTAAAAATGATGGAAAAGTATATATTTACTCAGACGGAGTCTTAGAAAGTGTATCAGACTTTTCAATATCTCATAGTTGCGGTCAAAATTCTGATACAAAATTTGAATTTCTTAAACTTATAGACGAAGATGGGGCTGAATACTGTGCTGAAATTAACGGTATAAACGAAAACAATAGCGGTATTTTATCTTTAACAAGTATGAGTAATTTTGATGTTACTTTATTTGTAAATGATAAAAATATTGTTATTTCTAATTAAAATATTAATGTGCCAATGGTTACTTGATGATAATCATTCAAAAAAAACTTTAGGATTTGCAAAAATATAGAACAATCCACTTTTAAGAATTCTGTTTTTTAAACACTATATTCCGCAAATGTCTCCTGACTTTGCGGAATCCTGTTTTATAGAAAAATGTACTTTTTAAAACAATTACTTAAGTTAGTTTTAAAAATTGAAATTTAGCTAATTGACAATTAGGAATGGGTACAAAGTCAGGAAACATTCGCACAGCAACTGCTTCGTAACAAGATTTATATTTTTGGGAAGACTTTGTGGAGCGGGATAATATAAAATTTCATTTAAAATATGTGCGGTAACGGTTATCTGTTACCGCACTTTTTTATGGAAATAAAGCAATAAACACTACAATTAAATGTTATATAATAAGATACAACTGTTTTTAATTAGTACTGTTTATAGCTTATGAAAAGGATATTGTTTTTAATTAGTGTGATTGGTATTTCCCTGCAGGGATATGCTCAGGATGGGCGTGATCCTAAATTTAAGCCCATTCCAGCTAAAAATACGCAAGAAAAAATAGTTATTCCTCCGAGAGAAATTACGCCAAAAAAAGAAGAGTTGGCTGTTGTAAAAAAGCCAGACCCTTATCAAATCAATCCTGAAGAACTTTTTAAAAATCCTTATCTGTATAAAAAACCAAACAATTCTGAAGGTATTTTTTATAGACAAAATCAATATTTAGGAAGTTTTAAAACGAAAACCTTTACTTCTACTATCCGATTTCGGGATGCTGCTTTTGTAGACGGCGATAAGATAAAAGTATATTTGAATGATAAAATAATTCAGCCCGAAGTTAGTTTGAGCGGCGAATTTCAAGGCTTTAAAATAAATTTAGCTGATGGTATAAACAAAATTGATTTTGAAGCTTTGAACGAAGGTTTTGCATCGCCAAATACCGCCCAATTTGAAGTTTATGATGATAAAGGAACTGTTATTTCGGCAAATCAATGGAATGTAGGCACTGGTTATAAAGCCACTATAGTATTGATTAAAGAATAAAAATTGGCTTGAGTCAAGGTTTTTAAACTCTCAACAACTCCGAAAATACTCTTATAATTAAGCACAACACAAACAACAGTAGTTGGCGAGGCTAACAGCAAAAAAAGTAATGTTTGCCATTTACATGCAAGAATTATTTTTTGCCAATTTGACCATATAATAATCAAAACGAAAATGGAGCAAAATGAAATAAGAAATGGAGCAATTAAGTTTCCCCAATTTTTATCGTAAGCCAAGAATTGAGCCTGATAAATTTCGTCCCAAATAATAAATGCTACAAAAAAAAGTATACTTGAATATATAATTTTTAATGTTCTGTTCTCCTGCATAATTTATATTGTTATTCTTAAACCATATTTTGGCTTTGTTTTACATCTAATTTTTCTCTACCTAAAATTCTCATTAAAAAATAATTGCCCTTCAAAATTCAATTTATTCTAATTTTCTTTTTATCGAAATATAATCTAAAACAATTCCAGTTTGATTTACCGAAATGGTCATTTTTTGTTTATTAGCAGCAGTAACCGAAAAAGGAACTTTTACAACTGCACTGTTCCGCAATACATTTTCTTTCCAGGTATTATCGCGGTCTTTGGTATTAATTAAAAATGATTTCGATTCATTTTCATTTATTCTAATGAAAACTTCCTGATCAAAATTATTTGAATGGGTTGGCAGAAAATGTACTTCTGCCTCATAATTTCCAGCATCTGAAACTTCAAATTCGTACGAAACAGAAGGCTTTGATTTCTTAAAATAATGCTGATTTAAAGGAAAAAGAGTCATCGCATTATTGCTGTAACCCAATCCGTTTATTGTTTTCCAATTATAATTTTCACTGTTTTGCACAGAGACAAACTGGTTAGCCTGAATTACAACAGCAGTATTTATTTTACTTTCTTCATTCGTCTTTGAATTTTTGACTACCGAATCAAAAACAGGCAGATTTCTCGGATGCATTGACATCATATTATTCCATTTCCCGCTGGTCATTTTCGTGTTATAAAAATCCGTAAGCTCTTTTATTTTTTCATAAGCTTCAGATGCCTGTTTATGGTATTTTTCTTTTTGAACCTCATCATTCGCCGTTGCTTCCAAATTCCAATAAAGAAATTTAAAATTCATATTTGCCGCCGCTTTTACAGGATAAACAACCAATTGAAACCAGGCATTTTTGCGCTCATTCGGTATTGAAGAAGATAAGTCATCCACTTTTTTTACCAAATTCTCATAAGCTTTGATTCTCTCCTCCATTTCTTGTTTTGTAAAATTAGAAGGTTTAATCTGAGTCGTAGGTTCGGTTTGGCTCCAGCCCATATATTCCGGTTTTCTGATAAAAGCTAAACGATAATATTCGGTCATTACAGAACTCAATTCGCTGGCAATCGCTGGCGCAAATTCTCTTGAAGCCCATCGTTCTAAATTTTTATTGATACCGTCAAACGGAATACTATTGATATTCCATGCTAAATCCATGAAAAACTCCATATTATATTCGCCTGGCTTGATATCACCCACGTTTACAATCCACATTTTTTTGGCACCGTTCTGGTAAGCTTTTGACATTTCGCTCCAAATTAACCCAGGCTGTGCAGTACTCAGCCAAAGATAATCATGAGGACGTCCCCAATAACTAAGATGGTAATACACACCACCGCCTCCAGCTCTTTTTTGCTCTTTTTCATTACTTAAACGGCGGATATAACCGTAATTATCATCTGGCCAGACCAGCGTAACATCATCTGGGACTTTGAGTCCGTTATCATACAATTCCAGCACTTCTTTATACGGAACGAAAACCTGCGGAATTTCATTTAGCGGTTTTTTAAAGGTATTCGACAGCATTTCGCGCTGAGTCCCGATTATTTTTCCAACCATAGAAATGGATTCTTCTACATTTTTGGCACCCTCCATTTTGCTGTCATGAACCCCTCTCATCCCCAATGTCATGACCACTTCATTATTAGCCGATTTTATTTCGTCTAAACGGTCCTGCCAATATTTATTTACTTGGTTACTGTTTGTAAAATAATTATAATCTCCAAAGCTTTTTTTCCATTCATCGACATTATTTCGAAGCATAGGTTCTGCATGAGAAGAACCAATTACCATGTGATATTTCTCGGCCATTTCTTTATTTCCGTTAATGGTAAAAAAACCTTTTGTACAGGGATGCATGGCTGGCCAGATTGTATTGGCTTTTAACCTCAACAGCAGCTGAAATATTTTCTCATACGTTTTTGGACCGATATCACCAGTTTCGGGCTCAAAAGTTTTCGCCGCCCAAGGCTGCAGTCCCCAATCTTCATCATTCAAAAATATTCCTCTGTATTGTACTGATGGCTTTTCGATTATTCCTTTTGACGGCAATTGAAGCACCAGTTCTTTTTTGGCAATCGGATTTACATCAGCCCACCATTTCCATGGTGAAACACCTAATTGTTCGGCAATTTCAAAAATGGCAAAAACAGTTCCCCTCACGTCACTTCCTGCAACTATTAGGTTTTGCTCTTCTTTTTTGATATAAAATTTCTCCCATTGATTCGCTAATTCTTTTTGAATGGTTTTAGACTGAAATAAAGAACTTGAAGCCTGACCAATATAAATTCCATTTTGAGAAATTTTGTTTGCAGTAACGACCTGTAATCTCTTTCCTGTAATTTCTTCCACATCAGAAACCAGCTCATTGACTGCCCAAAGCACCAATTTATCTGTTTTGGAGTCAATAAATACTGTTGTGCTTTCATTGGCTTTTACAATAGGAAAATCAATTGCTTTATTATTTTGACCAAAAATGGTATTAGTTAAAAAAGCAGTTATTGCAATTAAAAAAAAGAGTTGTTTTTTGAACATTGTACCTGTTATTTTTATTCTGATTTGCTTGTCTCTGCTATTTTTGGATCTTTCTTTATTTGAATATCCAATTCCTGTTTCATTTTCTCGAAGATTGTTTCATTTTGGGTCAAAACATTATTTTTTTCTTCAGGATCCTTTTCTATATTAAACAGTTCATAATCTGCAACCCCTTTTTTGGAGGGTTTATTTTGAATTAGTTTCCAAGGTTTTTGAATCAAACAAGCTTGTAAATGTCCTCGAATATAAAGAGAACGATTTTTAATTTCCTTGTTCTCTGCAATTTCATTCCATATATTTTGGCCTTCTACCGTTTGCGGTAATTTTTCAGCCCCAGCTAATCCTAAAATGGTAGGCAAAAAATCAATCACCGAAACATAGTCTGAGTTTTTATAATTTTTTAAATGGCCTTTCCAATACAACACACAAGGCACTCGTACTGCTCCTTCGTAATTTGAAGTTTTCCAATCACGCAATGGTGAATTATCTCCCAAAGTTGTGTTTGATCGATGTATTCCACCATATTCTTTTCTGGAATCCCAGTTTTCCATCGCTCCATTATCACTCATAAATATGATAAGCGTACTCTCATCTAAATTTTGTTTTTTTAAATTCTCTAATAAAATGCCAATACTGTGATCCAAATGCGCCATTGCAGCATCATAATCCCTGCGGGAACTGTCTTTGGCAATTTTGTTATAAGGAATCTTCCATTTTTCTTCTTCCTGCAAAGGAAAATGAGGCGCACTGTATGCCACCTGCAAATAGAAATTCTCCTTTTTATTACGAATTTCCGAGAGCCATTTAATAGATTCTTGAGTTACCAAATCGGTTGTATGACCTTTTTCATCAATGAATTTGCCATTTCTGTACCAGCTTTGATCACCGTTTTTGTATCGGTGTGTATATTGATCAATCTGTCCATGCAAAAAGCCATAGGAATAATCAAAACCGTACGCTTTTGGATTACTGCTTAACTGCAGGCCTAAATGCCATTTGCCAATAAGCGCAGTTTCATATCCGTTTTTCTTTAGTAATTGAGGGAGAGTAGGAATAGAATCCGGTAACTTCAATTCGCTTTTATCACTTATTGGGGCCAAAATCCCCATACGGCTGGCTGGTCTGCCCGTAAGCAATGCTGCCCGTGTAGGAGAACAAGTAGGGCTGACATAAAAACGGTTAAGCTGCACACCGTTTTTTGCCAGATTATCAATATTAGGCGTTTTTATTTCCGATCCATTATAGCCTACATCATTCCAGCCCATATCATCTGCAATAATAACAATGATATTAGGTTTACTTTCTTTCATTATTCTTTTTTGAGCATAAGTTCCTATACTGCTTAAAAATGCAAAAGCAGAATAAAAAAATATTTTTTTAGAATTCATCATTGAAAAAAATTTAAAGAATCAATAAAGTAAAAAAAGACTGTTTCACATTTGTGCAACAGTCTTTTATAAATTTTAAAATAACTAATCCACTAATTTACCATTAACTTTTACATTCTTAAAAGTTACGCCTTTAATCGCCGTTTTGTCAATCTCGCTGTTTTTGGATTCAATATTTAGATTCTCAAAAGTAAAATTGGATAAAAATATGTTCGGATCCTTTTGTACTTCGTAAAACTTGTCGCATTTTAAACTGATGTTACGCAAAGTTACATGCTCTCCATAAGAAGCAGGAGTATCTTTACGCCCTTTCATATCAAAAAACTGATTCCATTGATAAACCACTAATCCTTTTACAGCAGTTCCTTTAATGTTTTCAACCAAAATGTATTCGTATTTTTGAGGAGTATCCGGTCTCATTTTCAGCCACAGTAAACGTGATACATCTGTAACTGAACAATTACGCATGATTACATTTTTGTTATGTATAGATTCACTTCCATTTGTTAATGCCGAATGCGAGAATCCATAAGTACAGTCTTCTATAATAATATTTGTGTTTTCTCCATTTCCTTCTTCAGTATCTGCCCATGGCCCTTTTCCTCCTTTTAAAGCAATGGCATCATCATTAACCGACATATAGCATCTTTTTACCAGAAAATTAGAACACACATCAATGTCAATAGCATCGGTACTTGGCGCTTTCACTTTTTCATGCGGTGAAAAAATATAAAGATCAATCAATTTTACATTTGTACATTTATAAAAATGATTGGTCCAGAAACCCGAATTAATCAGCTTCACATCCTGAAACTGCACATTTTTAGAATTCCAGACAAAAACCAATCGCGGTCTTGAAACTTCTAAATTAGTGCATTTTGGATTTTCTTTACGTCTTGCCCAAAAAGCTTCATAATATTTATAACCATTACCATTTATTGTTCCTTTTCCAGAAATGGTAAATCCATCCAAGCCATAAGCATTGACTAATGCTGGAAAATAATCCAGGTTCTGCCCCTCCATACGTGAAGGCATGATTGGATAATTAGAAATATCATCCGAACCTTTTAAAACTCCTCCTTCTACAACGTGCAAATGCGTTTTTGGCTTAAAAAATAAAGCACCGCTCAAGAAAACTCCTTTTGGAATTATAATTACTCCTCCTCCATTTTCTGAAGCTTTATCAATTACTTTCTGAATAGCGGCAGTCTGAATTACAGTGCTGTCATTTTTCACCTCATAATCTGTAATAACATATTGCTTTCCTAATTTTTCTAATTTGATTTTAGACGAATCATTAAACCAAGCTGGAATCTTTGTTCCGTCAGGGAAAACATTTTTAGCGTTTTTTTGAGCTACCGAAATTTGATAAAATCCGATAACCATGACAATCAATGCGATACTTTTCTTCATTATATTAATTTAATTTTCAACTTTTTTATTTTCTTTTCAGCCATGTTTCAGGCACATTTATAATACAGATATTCAAGTTTTTATTATCCTCCGACAGCATTGCTGACTGAAACTGTATTTTCGTTCCTTCTCTGTTAAAAGTTGGATGTATATGATCTTTAGCTGTTTCTTTATGCCCTGTTGTGAGCATTAGTATTTCTTTTGTTTTTCGATCAATTAAATATAAACTTCTGGAAAAATCATCACCAGTCGCCCATCTCCCGTCAGCTGAACCATGAACGTGCCAAAAACCGCTGCCGCTGTTTGTCTGTCCGGCAATAATCATTTCTCTTGTTCTTAGATTAACTATTGCTAAACCTGTAGGTTTTTCACGAGTTCCAGATGCACCCCAATTACTTTCCTGTCCAGGATTTTCGGGATTTCTAACATCTTTACTGCCGTTTTCTTCAACAGGAACATCTTTTTGAACGTCAACTTTTCGGTGTCCCATTATTGCCATGGCAACTTCATCTTTTCCTATTACTGCTTCATGCGTAACCCACTCATAAGGAGCTTCTGGATACAATGGGCGTAAACCCGAACCATCTGCCATTACTGTCCAAGTGCGCTGCGGTGATTTACCTCCTGTTTCCCAGCAAAAAATAATTTCGTCAGCATTCCATGTATTCGATTGGATATGACCAATTTGAAAAGGAACAGAAACCACATGTTTGAACGCTCCCGTTTTCAAATTCATACTTCCGATTCCGCCTGGTCCAGCTCCCATATTTCGGGGACCAAAATTCTTTTCGAGCGTTACATTTTTATCCAAATATTTAAAAGCTTCATTTTTACCGACTCTAAAATAGACTTTCTCTTCATCTGCATCCAATGCCATGTCTCCGGAAGCTTCCATGTCGGACGGGCTTTTTCCGCAGACTCTTTCGTAAGCAGTGACAGCCTGCATTTTTCCAGATTTACTGTCTTTAAAAACTTTATCAAGATCCACTTCAATAATCTGCATAGCCTTTTCACCCACATCGCGCATAAAATAGACTTTCATTGATTTTTGAGCAATACAGAACGTCCCTGAATAACCGCCTTGAGTAACCTGAACTATTTCTCCTGATTTTTCATTAACCGCCATAATCTCGCCCTCAACACGATGAGAACGGAATAACACCCAATTACCATCAGAAGTCCATTGCGGATGGGTAGGATAAATTTTAGAATCTCCTTTTGATTTTGTTGTCAAAAAAGTGATTTCGTAGCCTGTTACCGGATCTTTTACAATCTTTTTTTCAGAAGGGAAGCGCTGTCCTATTTGACCAAAAACAGTAAAAGCACAGAGAATATTAAATGATAAAAATGCTGTTTTTAATTTCATCCTGATAAATATTATCCTTTATTTTTTAATTGTATAGAACTGTCATTTATCTCAAACTGACTATTATTCAACAGCGCAATCACTTCTGCACCAGCCAATAAAACCGGACCGTAGCCATGTGCAGCAAATACATTTATCGGACGGTAATAATAGAATGCCGGGTCAAAACCCATTCCTGTACCTACGCAGGTTCCTTCAACCTGGCCTTTGTCATTGACTTTTGACGCTACCGCATTCCAAGCTAACAAAACTGTGGGAGCATACGTCATTTTATCGACATATCCTCTATTAATAGCTCTTGCTATTGAATAAGCATATATTGCTGTCGCAGAAGTTTCTAAATAGGTATCATTCCTGTCAATTAACTGATGCCAGAAACCAGTTCCGTCTTGGTATTTTTGCAGTCCAGCGATATGAGCCTGCAATTGCGCCAATACTTTTGGATACCCTGGATGATTTTTTGGTAATGTTTCCAGCAATTCGACCATAGTCATAACTGCCCAGCCATTAGCTCTAGCCCAGTGAAACTGAGGATGCACCTGCATTGATTCTACCCATCCATGCATGTAAAGACCTTTTTCGGCATTAAACATACGTTGCGAAAATTGAGTCACTTGTTTTACGGCATCATCAAAATATTTTACATCCCCTGTATAACCGCCCATTTGCGCAAGCGCCGGAACGCTCATAAACATATCATCCAGCCATAGTGTGTTCATCTGTGGTCTGTTTCGTGCCAAAGTACCGTCACTCAAACGCTGCTGTTTTTGACTTATAAATGTAATTAGGTTATTTATTAGTGGGTCAATATTTGATGCTAAACCCATTTTTTTCGCTTTGATAAAAGCTGCACATAACGCTCCTGCATCATCCAAAGCATGTGGCTTGATTACCGAATGTATTGGAGAACCCTCAAGGTTTTTTTCATTTGTATTGGCATATAGATCCGCAATGAGCTGGAGTCTTTTGTTTACATAATTTTCGTAATTTTTATCAGAAGTCACCTGTGATGTCAAGAGCATTCCTGCATAAGTAACTCCCCATTCATAACTGGTAAGTCTAAACGCGCCTTTTTCAAAAGCAACATTGCCATCTATTTTTTTAAAATCGGTTACTTCTGAATTATCCTTTTTATTTACAACTTTTGAAGCGGTATTTGCTTCTAAAAAATTATAGACTTTATCTAAAACTGTTTTTACGTTTTCTTTTTGAGGAATAATATAAGGAGTTGGGTATACTGGCTGCAGCAAATGCAAAGGAGCAGTAGCGTCATTTGTTTGAGATTGCGCAATTGTAAATGCTCCCAAAAAAAATAAAACGAGAATCTGGTTTGGTTTTTTCATAATTCTTTAGATTAAATTATTTTTTTGATTAGTCCATTATTTTATTTCAAAATCGATTTTGGCTGAAAGCTGTTCGGCCAAAGCAGTAACATATTTAGCAAAATAAGCCGCGTCTTTAAAGTTTGGATCGGCGCTTAACTCCCAGCCTGCCACTGCATAATAACTGATCGGCTCATTATTTTTAACTGTCAGCTTAGCCAGATAAGAATCGGTTAGCTGTCCTGTTTTGAGAGCTTCGATATAGCCTTTGTATAACTTTTTTGGAACTATAATTGCTGTTCCTAATATCCATTGCTTTTCGTAAGTTAAATGTCCGTGCTGTATCAAACAGACAAAATCCCCCGACTCAATTTCCTTTAAAGGATTCGTGTTATTAATATTGGAAAGAGCAGCTAAAAACACTTCATTTCCCTGAAGTCCGTTTACCTTTACTGTATTTTTATATCCGTACATTCCCGGCCAGATTGAAGTTGTCTCCTGTACCTGATACTTTTTCCCGTTAATATCCCAATTGCGATAATTATAACTCAAAACCGAATTCACTGGTCCTTCACTTACAATTTTAAATGTTGTTGTTTCAATGTTATTTAAAGGTTCTTTTGCAGTAACCCCTAATCTTTTTATTTCATTATTTACCAGTAAAGCATAACCTCCCAAACCGGCTGAGTTTCCAACTGGAAAAATATCTCTTCCCCAATCGTACATTTGATGGTAATTATCTTCTACTGCACCTTTGCTGTTGATACCAACATCTTCTGGTGTAATGGCTGGGATTTTTTTACCAAAAACATCTTTGGCATTTCTTCCGTCTAAATAATGCCTGAATCCTACTTTGTCATTTTCCCAAGAGGGACCATCCGTCTGATAACGCTGATATCCAAGCGCTGTATGCACTTCATTAGCTGGCAATACTTCTTCTGCAGCGGGTTTTACTGGTTCATTTTTTCCGGCTCTTTTCCCAAAACGAACGCTTGTTCTTATGACAAATTTTGGATCAGTTACAGACCATTTTAATACTAACTCTTTTTTTTCTTTGGCAGTAAAATCAGCCGTCAAAAAGATTTCATCCCATTTTCCGTCCCCGTCAAGATCATTAAGCTGTGCAGGAATAGTATCCTTTTGCAGCAATATGATTGGATAATTAGCTGTATTTTTTACAAAAGGAAGAGTGCTTCTTTTAATTTCAACTGCCTTTTGCGACAAAGCAATATCCGAAGTATTTTTGAGAACAATTTTTACTGCAGTTCCTTTTTTTTGAGCCATACAGCTGTTCGCTAATAATACTGCAGCTGTTACTGTTAAACCAAATTGAATACTTTTTTTCATTTTATTGTTTTTATTAAAAAATATGATGGAACTGCTATTCAGAATCTTCGCATTTTCAAATTTGGATGTCTTTTTCACCAGTTAAAATAATCATGAAATACTGCTATKTTTATTTTAAAATTAATTTACAAAAAAAAAAAACGCTAAACCATAAAGATTATAGCGCTTAAAAAGAAGGCTCGTAAAAACTCCACTTATAGAATTAACTTTCTTTTTAAAAAATTTAAAACCACTAACTAAACCAAAACAACCGTGAAGAGTTATTAAACTAACATAGATTCAAATATATCTATTAAAGCGGGTAAGAGTGTCCTGTTGTATACTGCTACTGCCATTTTTTCGTGTGATCAATAAATTAATCCAAATGAAAAACTTCTTTTAACGAAGCCGAAAGCGGCGAATTATCCGGATTAGTCTCCATAATATCTCCCATATACGCCCACCATTTTTTTACAATAGGATGATTCGGCAAGAATGTTTCATCAAAATCAGGACTTAATTTTTGAACTGCAAAAAGAATAAGTGTTTCTTCATCTAAAAAAATACTGTAATCCTGAATTCCCGATTCGGATAGCAGCGATGCTAATTCCGGCCAAATTTCGTCGTGTCTCTTTTTGTATTCCGTTTCAAAACCTTTTTTTAATTTCATTTTGAAAGCATTTCTATACGTGTTTTTCATTTTTATGGCTGTTTTAAATTTATATAAACAGGATTATCCCTGTGGCAGACAATTTCGTCATTTTCTAATTCTAATTCGGCTATTTGGATTGAACTTCTTCTGGTCTCATAATTATCTTTCCCTTTATTTTCGGGAATTCTTCCAGGATGCGTAAAATAAAAAATATAGGCTTTGCCTCCATTTACGACTACATCAGCATGCCCGCCAATAACCTGATCATCGATTCCTGTACCTGGAATTTCGAGTATATTTTTTGACTGCCGTTTCCAATTGATAAAATCTTCTGACGAATATACACTTAGTCCTCGCCAAGTATCGCAAATCATCCAGTTTTTGCCTTTCCACTGAAAGACTTTTGGACCTTCTCCTCTTTCTTTTATTATTTTTTTTCCAGCATCTGTCCAATTATACAAATCGGGACTATCAGCATAATAAATGGATTTTCCCTCATTTTCATTATTGTAATACATGCGCCAAGTTCCATTGGGCAACCGAAAAACTGAAGCATCAATACATCGTTCTGATGCTAATTTTAGTTTTGACTCAAATTTCCAATCCATTAAATTTTTACTCGTCAGATGAATAATGTAACGCGGAAAATACCAGCCGTCAAAAATACCGGGAACAATTGTCAAATACATATGATATAACCCTTTATACTCAATAACATCGGGAGCCCAGTGAGTAATCTGCGGTAATTTGTAACCAATATTACAAGTGTCCTTATAGGTCCAATTTAGGCCGTTTTTTGATTCTGCAATTCCAATTCGAGTGCCATGAACCCAGCTAACTCCTTTTGCTGTAGCATCATTTGCCCTGCGGTTGGTGTAAAACATAAACCATTTTTTTTGTTTTTTGTTCCAAATAACTACCGGATCTGCCGCTCCGTCTAAAACAGGATCCCGAAATAACGGTTTACCGGCTGTATTCTGAGTCTTATTTTCAGTGTTCTGCCCATTAACAAAATGACAAAAAAACAGCAAAATTCCGAAAAAAATATTTTTAATTATAGCGTTCATAAATGTATAATTCATTTGGAAAAATCCTATTTCTGATTTTCCCAATTATCCGTTCTAAATGGTGATGCTGGTAGATTTTCGGTGTTGAATAAATTTGGATCAGGAACCGCTTTCCATGCAAACCGGACAGCTGTGGGCTTATTTACTTTTTCAGAAGAAACTACTACTGTTTTTCCTTTAATTTTAGCAGCAGCAGGATAAAAAACTTTGTCCTCGCCGGCAATTTCAAATTCTTTCAGAACATCACCTTTTTGCAGGAGTCCGGATTCAGCATGGTCAAAAAACAGCTGTATCTGCTTTTTATCTGCTTTCATGTGATTGTATATGGGACCTGAATACACGAGTTTATTTTCATTATAAGTCTGAGCACGGGCAATAAGTGATAGTCTGTAACCAACCGTCTGCTTATCTATCGGATGAATATTGGTTTCATTCCCAACATCTGTTGTAACCGCCATGCCGCTGTTTTTAATTTTATTCAAAGAAAGCAGCTGTGCCTCACGGATGTACGCATTCTGACCTTTGTGAGGCGCAATCTGAACATAATAAAACGGGAAATCACCTTGTTTCCAGTCGTCTCTCCAATTTTGCACCATTGCAGGAAACAGAGTTTGATACAGCTGTGCTTTTTCGGCATTACTTTCTCCTTGATACCAGATAACCCCTTTCATCGTATAATTAACTATTGGGTGCAACATGCCATTATACAAAACATACGGATATTTATTCTCATCCGTTTTCTTTGGTTTTTTTTGTTCTGTAGCTGCAGTTCCATTTTTCAAATTTGTATAATACGCTTCTAAGTCAGTATAATATTGCTTTTCTTTTTGAGCATTTTCTATCAGAATCGGAACTAAGTCTTTATTCTCTTCTAAAACTTTTGATGATGTCCAAGCTTCGGCTTTTGTTCCTCCCCAAGAAGTAGAAATCAAACCAATAGGAGTTTTGATATTTTGAAATAAATCACGTCCAAAAAAGTAGCCTACCGCCGAAAAATCATATACGTTTTCTGGAGAACATTCCTTCCAATTCCCTTTAACATCATCTAATGGTTTTTCAGAAGCTATAGTTGTTACCGTAAATAATCTGATTAATGGAAAATTAGCATTTTTAATTTCCTCTTCATAATTTTTCACTCCTGTTTTCCAAGTTCCCTCTTGTTTCCCAACAGGAAAGAACATGTTAGACTGCCCTGAACAAACCCAGACTTCTCCCAATAAAACATTATTAAGTACAATTTTGTTGGAAGCCTGCAGCGTAATAGTATATTTTTTCTCATCTGCTTTTGGAGTTGAAACCTGAACTTTCCAATTTCCTTTGGAATCAGCCTTTGTTTCAACTAATTCTGTCTGCCACCCTAATTGAATTTGAATGTTTTCATTTGGCGCAGCCCAGCCCCATAAATTTACTTTTGCATTTTGCTGCAAAACCATATTATCACTTACAAGTGCCGGTAATTTTATCTGCGCCTGCAGCAATTGACAAGCTATTATAAAACAAAAAAGGAACAGTTCTTTTTTAACCATTTTCATATCTTCTTTTTTACATTGAGTAGAGGATTTAAAAATACAGGACAACTTTTGATTAAGCGTCCTGTACTCTCCTGATTATAAAAAAACAAACCGCCTCAAATTTTGTTATGAGGCGGTTTATAATTTTTTATAAAATCAAAAATTAGTTATATCCTGGATTTTGCATTTCTTTTTTCTGAGCTGCTGATAAAGGAACTCCATTAGCATAAATTCCATCTAAGAAAGTTTGTGGAATTGGTCTCAAATTATGGAAATCTTTAATATTTAGAGCAGCTTCTGGATTATAAGCCTTCGCTCTAACTACTAAAGTCTTAGTTCTGCTTAAATCTTCCCAACGGTGAAACTCTCCGCAAAGTTCTCTAGCACGCTCATTCAAAACCAAACATAGCATTTTGTCATAATCGCTAGAGTAACCTAACTTTGCAATTACAGCTAGATCAGACGGAGGCAAAGCACTAATACTAGCTATGGCTAAACTTGTAGCTGTAGTTATTGGAGTTGTAATATTATTAGATTCATAATAAGAGTTTTCTGGGATATATGAAATCGGAATTCCTGCTTGCCCGCTAACCGTGTAAGCACCATTACCATCAGCATAAAGAGCACGATTTTCTCCAGCTTTGTAAGCGGCACGTGCACGGACAGTATTGATATAAGGAAGAGCATCTGCAAATGATCCTGATCCTGCTTTTGCTAGACGTACTTTAGCTTCGGCTGCCAACAAATAAGTTTCTGCCGAACGCGCCAATACCATATCGCGAGATCCTTTTGTAGTACTTACATCTACTCTGTTACCATCTAAGTGTTTGCTTAAAGATGGAAATCTTACATCAGCCATTAAACCCACTTTATCTGCTGCATAAGCTACATATACACTTGGAATAGTTTTCCCTTTGTAAAGTATTGCTGGATTGTCATTGTTTTTGGTTTTTGCAAAACGAGTATCTGCAGCATTATTGATAATATACATGATACCTAAATCTCCATTTTTATAAACTGCTCCAGAGGCATTGTTAACAATACTTTTGGTTTGAAAACTTTTCCAAAAACGAGAATCATTTACCTGGTCAAATACATCATACATAAAATAAGTAGGCGCCAAACGACTGAAAGGTCTTCCTCCTGCAAGGTTACGCTTCATTTGAGGCAACTGGTCGTAAGTAGAAAGAAAATGCAAGTGTTGTTGATTTCCTCCTGTCGTCAAAGCATTAGCATTAAACTGTGCTGACAAGATTAATTCAGAAACTTTTTCATTTGCACCGTCCGCTACCGTATAATTCCATAAGTCACCAAAATTTCCTGTCAATGGATGATGAGAAATAACCTCATCTGATAAAGTAACTACTTTTTGTAAATCAGCAGTTTTTGTTCCAGAATTCCAACTGTCATTAATTTCACTGGCACGGGCTAAATACGCTTTTGCCAAATAATGTGCAGCAGCATCTTTTGTAATTTTAGCTGGAAATCCTGCATTATCCAATAAATCGTACGCTTGTGTAAAATCTGCTATTACTTGATCCAAGACTGCTTGTGCAGTAGCTCTGGTAAATTCTCTTTCTACCGTCGTAGTCGAACCAGTAATTAATCTTAAAGGTACCCCTCCATATTGACTTTCTAATTTTAAATAATTGAAAGCTCTTAAAAAATATCCTTCACCCAATGCCCTTTTCTTGATAGCAGCGTTAGTGGATACAATTGCTGTAGCAGCTTCAATTAATTGATTGGCATTACCAATTCCGATATACAAATTGTCCCAATTGGTGTTAGCCGCAACAGTATTGGCATTAGAAACAGTTACAAAAGCCTGAAAACCTGAAGCATAAGAATTCCAAGTCCAGTTTGAAGGATCTCCTCCAGCATGAAATTCATCTGTACCTGATTCATTTGCAGTAAGTGCAACTTCAGTAGCTAATTCTGCTGCAAATACTTGGTAGTACGTTCCAACTGCTAAAGCTTGAATCCCTGTTTCGGTTTTATAATAATCCTTATTATAGGCTGTGGTCAATTCCTCATCTAGGAAATTATCACTACAAGAGCTGCCAAGAACCAATGTAGCTACTAGAGTTAAATGGATATATATATTTTTATAATTTTTCATAATTTATTGTATTAAAATTCAATTTTAGAATTGCACGTTTAATCCCATTGTAACTCCTCTGTTTGAAGCCGTTGTTTGCGTATCCAAATCAGTCCATTTAACTTTTGTAAATACCATACCAGGATTGTTTACTTGAAAATATAATCTCAGTTTGGAGAGTCCTATCTTTTGTGCTAATTCATCTGTGAAGTTATATCCTAATGAGATATTTCTCATTTTCAAGAACGAACCATTTCGATATCCTAAAATAGGATAGTATTGATCACCTGTTCCTGCTGAAGCAATTGGTTTTTGATATTCTGCGTTGGTGTTAATCTCTGTATAATAATTAATTTCTCTTTGACTAAGTCTTGCTCCTTGATTCTCACCACCTGTATCATAAATATATCCCATTTTACCATATACAAAGAATGACAATGAGAAATTTTTGTAATTAAAAGTATTTGTTAATCCTGCTATGTATTTTGGATCTTTATTACCTATTATCACACGGTCATTGTTGGCATCAATTTTATAATCACCATTTTGATCAACAGGTCTTGCATTTCCAACAGTAAATCCAGCTCCATTAGCATTGAATTTTGCCATTTCAGCTGCATCTTCTGTTTTCCAAATTCCATTTGATGCGAATCCATAAATTGAATTTTGAGATTGGCCTATAAACAAGTTATTGTTGATGTCATCAAATTTACCATTCTGTAAGGCAACTATATGACTTTTTTGATAAGAACCGCTAAAGTTAGAACTCCACTCAAAGTCTTTTGCTTTAACATTGATAGTATTCAAAGTAAGCTCAACACCATTTCCTTTTGTTTCTCCAACGTTTTGATACGTGTCTTTATATCCAAGAACAGTAGGCACACTGCTTTTTAATAATAAATCGGTGGTTGTACTTGTATAATATTCCAAAGCACCCGAAACTCTATTGTTAATTATAGAAAAATCCAAACCGTAATTAAACTGTGAAGTTTTCTCCCAGCCTAATGCTAAATTTTCTAAAGAAGTGTTGTTTAGAACTCCTGAAAGAGTTCCATAAAGCACTCCAGTTAGGGAAGGTTGAGTTGCATAAGCAGGTATTGCAGCATTTCCTGTAACACCATATCCTACTCTTAATTTTAATGAATTAATCCATTCCGCTTTTTGCATAAATGACTCTTTGTCTATACGCCAAGCAGCAGATGCACTCGGAAAATCAGCATTTTTATTTCCAGCAGCTAATTGTGATGCCCCATCTCGACGGTAGGAAGCTGTTAACAAGTATTTGTCTGCATAGCCATAATTTATTCTAGCCATATATGACAATAGTCCTGTTTCAATCAATCCTGTAGAATAACCTGAAAGTGATGGTACATTAGAAGGAGTTAATGCATTCCATTTATTAGCAGGGTTTGGAATACCAGTAGCAGACATAGAACTTCCTTCATTTTTATATTGTGTCTGACTCGCCAATAAGGTTAACCCAAAATCATGATTACCAACAGTTTTGTTATAAAAAATCAAATTGTCTAACGTATAAGAAATAGTTTGCTCAGTGGTTAAGGAAGCAAAATTTGTTCCAGCTCGAACAGCAGACTTAGCATCTAAGTAAACTCCATCTCGGAAAGAGGTCAAATCTGGACCAAAATTAAGACGGTATTTTAAACCATCAAGCGCTGAGGAAATTGCTCCCAAGTCAAACTGAGTATATAAACTACCAAAAGCACGAATACTTGCACGCTGATCTTGTGAGTATTTATATTCATCAACAGGCGTTCTAATGGCTGTATCTCCTCCTGGGTTATCAATTCTGTTTCCATTGGCATCATAAGGAACTGTATAAGGAAGATTTGTGCGGGCAGAAGCATATATTCCAGTAGAACTTGTAACTGCATTCCTTCCTGTGTTGGATTGTCCATATTCATTAATACTATAACTAGTATTAAGGTTAATTCCCATAGAGAACCATTTGGTTGGCGTAATATCTACATTAGCATTACCGCTGTAGCGTTTATAGCCTTGACCATAAAGAGTTCCTGTATTGTCTAAGTACCCAAAAGAACCATAGGCTTTCATTTTTTCAGTACCTCCACTAACACTTAAGTTATGTTGTTGGGTAATTCCTGTACGGGTAACAAATTTTGTCCAATCTGTAGTTGCTACTTTAGAGCCATCCCAAGTGGTAGTAATGTTCCCATTAGCATCTTTCCATCCTTTTTCGATATTTGCCCAAGCTGATGGATCAGCAGACGCTAAGAAAATAGTTTTGTCGTTTGCAATAGTTGGTGCATCTCCTCTTGGAACAGTAGCTGGTTTTTCATAATACTTTGCCCAACGACGAAAGTTAATATATTCTGCCGAATTCATATTAGGAGCATTCTCATGTATTGTTTCTGTAACGATAGAAGAGTCATAATTTATGGTGAATCTTCCATTTTTTCCTTTTTTTGTTGTTATAATAATTACTCCGTTAGCACCTCTAGAACCATAAATGGCAGTTGCCGAAGCGTCTTTTAAGACATCAATTGCTTCAATATCATTAGGGTTTAAAAAATCAATCCCACCCGAATTTGGATCAACACTGATTTTTCCTGCTGAATCAGTAACAAGTCTTGTATTCATTGGAATCCCATCTACTATATAAAGAGGAGCATTTGAAGCTGAAATTGATCGAGCTCCACGAATAGTAACACTTCCTACCTGTCCAGGACGTTCGTTTGAGCCAATATCAACCCCTGCAGCTTTTCCCTGCATAGACTGAACTGCGTTTACTACTGGTCTAGAAGTAATTTCAGCCGAATTCATGCTTACTGTAGAACCTGTCAGATCTTTTTTCTTCCTTACTCCATAACCTACAACAACCACTTCATTTAAAGTATTATCAACTTCTTTTAATGAGACATCGTAAGTTCCTGCATCACCAACAGTCCTTTCTTCTGCTTTAAAACCTACAAAGCTAAAAACAAGGATAGATCCCTTTGGAACATTTATAGAATATGATCCGTCAATATCAGTACTAGTACCGTTTTTGGAATTCTTAATATTCACATTTGCTCCTGGTACAGGAATTCCTGACGCATCTTTCACCGTCCCCTTTACAGTTTTATTCTGCGCATAAAGAGATGAATCCAGCAACGAAATCACCGCAATAATGAGCAGAAAAATTAATTTGTTTTTCATAAAAGTTAAATTTTAGTTAATTAGTTAATTCAAATTTATCCAGAACACTTTCATGCACTATCCTGTACTATCCTGTATTTACATTTGCAGATAAATAATTATCAGTGATTTATAAAATTATTATTGGATTTTTATCTTTTATACACTGTGCAATCGATTGAATTGAAACTAAATACCAAAAAATATGTTAAAAAAATACATAATCATAAAAAATTATACTTTTTTAAATTATTTATGTTTTTTTATTCACAAAAAAATATCATACTGAAAATTTCATCATAAAATCATTATGTTTTTTAAAACATAAATCAATTTCAGCGATATCTTTTATGACTTTAAACTCATACAAACTATATCAAGTTAATATATTAATTAGAATTGAATGGCCTATCGTCAAATGTATTTATAGACAATAAAACAAAATCGGATTCAGCAGCATCACAAGACTTAATCGAAATATTACCGACATATATCCGTAGCAGAAATAAAGAAAAGAAAAATTAAGTTTTTCGCGATATTGGGAAATATTAAAAACTTAACAGCAGTGCTTTGAAGTACACACTGGAAAAAACAACATATTAAAAACCTAATTATAAGCATAAAAAAAGGCTGTCTAAATTAGACAGCCTTTCTTGTATTTAAAAAAACTAAACAGATTAATTATAACCTGGATTTTGCCAAGCCGCTTTTTGCGCAGCTGTTAAATTAGTACCATCTTCATTCAATAATCCATCAATAAATGATTGCGGAATTGGACGCAACTCATGCTTATTCGCACTAATTAATGTTGCATCTGGATTGAAGGCTTTAGCTCTTGCAATCAAAGTCCCTGTACGAGATAAAGTTTCCCAACGATCCCATTCACCCAATGACTCACGAGTACGTTCGTCTAGAAGGAAATGCAATGCACGTTGATAATCTCCTGAAGCTCCAATTCTAGAAAGAATGATTTCATCTTCTGAAGGCAAATTAGCTGGAAATGATTTCAAAGTCAAATCAGACGCCGCTGTTGTAAGCGCTATTTGAGGATTAGACAAATAATACGTATTCATATCTAAATTAGAATTAATGTAATTAGTTGCTGCCGTTCCTACATTTAAAGGATTATTTTTAAATGCAAGAGATCCATCGCTATAGAACGATCTGTTTTCTCCATTTTTCCATTGTGCACGTGCTCTAACAACATTGATATCATTCATTGCTTGAGCATACTGTCCTAAACGCACATAACATTCTGCACGTATCAAAAATGTCTCTGCCAAACGAGCCATAATTACATCACGGTTTGCGTTAGCTCTTTCTGCATTACGTGAACCATCGTCTGTTTTATTTATTCCTGCAAAGAAATTACATTTAGCCTGATTTCCAAATGATGAAGCTACATAATTACCATTTTGGTACAATACTAAAGAATTAGGAACAAATTGTCCTTTTGTAGTGGTTAATGCACCTGTAGTTGCTGTTTGACGGCTACCTACAGTCCATGCCGCTAAACGGCCTGCATCATCTTTCCAGTTTGGATTTTGTGTAGCAGCACAACCAAACTTATAAGAATCATAAGTATGGTCATTTTTATCATTAAGAATCATCACAATACCAGGATCACCTAATTTCACTCCAAGACCAGCAGTCTTTACTGCATTTGTTCCGTAAACTGTTTTGAAAGTTTTCCACATACGAGCATCGTTAACGTGATCAAAAACAGAATAAGCATACTCTGTAGGACGACAAGCTTGAAAATCCATAGACCCTATCCAAACACCACGCGCTACCCATCCTCCAGAAAAACTTGAGAATTGAGGTGTAAAAGAAGGTCCAGTTTGATTTCCAAAACGACCTGCTGTTGTGGCATCTGCATTAAAACCAGCAGCCATTAATATTTCGTCTAATTGCTCATTTGGACAATCAACCCCTGTCCAATTTGCATATAAATCACTATAATTTGCAGTTAATTTTCCACCACGAGCACCAATTGCATATGTTGTAACATCAATAGCTTCTTTCAAATCTGCATCCTTATATTGAGCATTCCAAGCAGCACATCTTTCAGATGAACGGAAAAGCAACGCTTTTGCTAAAAAGTGAGCAGCCGTAGCTTTTGTCCAAGTAATTCCTTTACCATAAGTATAAACTTCTCCAGAAAAATTCTTGTATGCATTTCTTAAATCTGAAATAACTTGTGCCCAAGATTCCTCTTCAGTCGAACGTTTAAAATTACGTACTACAGTTACAATCGGTTCATTTTGAAGAACTATACCACCATATTGAGCAGTAAGACGATAGTAATTGTAACCACGCATAAAATAAGCATGCGCTAAACAACGATTTCGAATAACTGGATCAGCTATTACTTTATCTGCTTTAGCGATAATCGTATTAGCAGATGCAATTCCAAAATACATCTCATCCCAAAGTGCTGCAGGAGAAGTAGCATTAGCATTAGCGGCTCCTGTTGCTACCGAAGCACCTACAGGCCCTAAACGACTATCATAGGTATTCCACATTTCATTAGTCAAATCATTACCTGTAGTAAATTCGTCACATCCTAAACTCGTTATAGCATGTGACCAGCCAAATCCAAAATGCCAACGAATATTACCATAAAGAGATTGCGATAAATCTACAAGACCTGCTTGGGTATCAAAATAATTAGTAGCATACTGAGAATTTAAATCTTCGTCAAGAAAATCATTTGAACAAGAGCTTATTGACACTCCTATGAGTATCAATAAACCAAATCCTATATTTCTAATATTTTTCATTTTTAAAATTTTTAAACGTTATTTATTAAAATCCAACTTCAAGACCGAAAACAAAACTACGGTTGTAGTATGTGTTGTTCACATCAAAATCATACCAATCTACTGCTTGATAGATACTTCCTGGATTAACCGCTTGTGCATACAATTTCAAATGAGACAAACCAACCTTAGAATTCAATTCTTTAGGAAAGTTGTAACCTAGTGATATGTTGCGAATTTTTACAAAACCAGCATTTTTAAACCCTAAGAGACCAGAATAACTATCTAATGAACCTGAAGTTGCTTGTCCTAAAATTGGTTTTTGATATTCTGCTCCAGTGTTATCAGGTGTCCAATAATCGATTTCACGTTGATTACTGTGAGCAGTCATTGCTTCTCCTCCTAATGATGCTACGTACCCCATACGCCCATAAAGATTTATCCCTAAATCAAAACCTTTAAAACTAAAAGTGTTATTCCAACCCATTGTCCAGTTTGGATTACTATTTCCTAAAATAACTCTATCATCTGCTGTCATTTTATAATCTCCATTTTGATCTTTAGGACGTACTTTCCCTGGAGAGAATTTCTCACCGTTAGCATTCCATTTAGCTATTTCAGCTTGATCTTCTGGAGTATCTTGCCATAATCCTAAATTATCATAACCATAACGCACCGCTAAAGACTCACCAATAAACCAAGCATTGTCAACCATATCATTTTTACCATAAGCCAACTCTACAATTTTATCTTTTTGCCAAGCCCCATTTAAGTTAGACTCCCAAACAAACCCACCAGCAGTTTGTACCGGAATAAAATTAAGCGTCAACTCAATACCGTGGTTTTCAGTTTTACCAACATTTGCAAAAGTAGTAGGAAATCCTGTCAATGTTGGAATATTCATTTGCATAATCAAATCATTTGTAAACGAAGCGTATGCCTCCAAACTACCACTAATACGATTATCTAAAACCCCAAAATCAAGACCTACATTGTACTGAGTAGTTTTTTCCCAACCCAATTCTGAGTTAGCCATCCCTGTTAAATTTTTAGTATAATATGGCTCATTAGTCGTGTAGGCCAATTCATTACTAATTCCATTGAAAGGCAAGTAAATACCTGTAATAGCTCCTTTTGTTGCATAAGGATCAACTGAAGAGTTTCCAGTTGTACCCACTCCAAAACGAAGTTTCAAATTGTTAATCCATTTTGTGTCTTCCATGAATGACTCTCTATCTATACGCCAAGCCAAAGCTGCTGATGGAAAAAAGTCCCATTTATGACCTTCTGCTAGCTGAGATGCTCCATCCCAACGTCCAGACATCGTTAACAAGAAACGACTATCATAACCATAGTTCAAGCGAACCATATAAGAACTAAGCTGACGTTCTGTAAGACCAGAATCTACACTCGCTTTATTAGCAGCATTTGTTAAATCTACTGTATCAAAAGCATTCCATAAAAACGCAGGGTTTGGAATATTATTAGCACTCATTGCTGAGCTTTCAGTATTCCATGCAGAAGCTGTTTGAAGTAAAGTAAATCCAACTTTATGCTTTTCTGCAAAAGTGCGATCATAAACCAACATATTATCCAAAGTCCATGACAAGTCACGACGATTTTGAAGACGCGCATAATTAGTTCCTGCAGAACCATCCGCATTTATTTTTAATGAAGAAGTACCGTCGATATAAACACCTTCTCTCCAGTGTCTAAAATCAGGGCCAAAATTCATTTTATAACTAAGTCCTTTTACAGGAGCCCAAATTTTACCAAAGTCTAAGGTCGCAGCAAAACTTGCCAAAACACGCATAGTTTGTGAATCCTGTTGGCTTTTATTCCACTCATCCATAATAGTATAAACACTATTTTCTCCACCAGGGTTAATAACTAAATTTCCATTTGGATAATAAGGTACAGCTATATTGTAAATAGATTTAGCAGCCCCATAAATAGCATCAGGAGTTGAACTACTTCTTGCCCCCAAAGTTGACATTCCGTATTCCTGCTCACTCCAAGAAACATTAAACGAAGCATTAAAATTAAACCAATCTGTTGGTTTTAAATTTGCACTCAATTTTGCAGTATAACGATCATAAGACTGCCCTTTTTGAGTACCTTGATTACTTAAATAACCAAAAGAACCATAAGCATTTACTTTATCAGATCCACCACTTGCACTCAAAACACGCTCATTAACAATACCTGTTTGAGTTACATAATCAGTCCAATTTGTATTAGTTACCTTAGAAGGATCCCAGCTTCCGCTTTCCCAACCTTTTAATACATTATCTCTAGAGGTTTCACCGTCTAAAGGGCTGCCAAAGATTAATTTGTCATTAGCCAATGTTGGAGACTTAGGACTTGCGTAAGTTGTTTTTGAACCAGGTTCAAAGTTAAGGTTATAAGCTGCTTGTCTTCTAAAATCGATAAAATCAGAAGCACTCATTGAAGGAGCACGATCTATAATATCCGACACAGTAACAGTTTCAACATAATCTAAACTGAACTTACCAGACTTCCCTTGTTTAGTCGTTACAATAACAACACCATTAGCCCCTCTAGAACCGTATATAGCTGTTGCAGAGGCATCTTTAAGAATATCAATCGATTCGATATCTCTCGGGTTAATTGTTTCAATACCAGAAGCAGACATCAACGGCACACCATCTACAACATACAATGGCGTGTTACTAGCTGTCAATGAACGATTTCCACGAATACGAACAGATCCTACAGTTCCAGGACGCTCACTTGAGGTAATATCTACCCCAGCCGCTTTACCTTGAAGTGCTTCCATTGCACTCGACACAGGTCTTGAACCCAACAATTCAGCATTTATACTCACTACAGACCCTGTTACATCTTTCTTTTTAACAGTACCGTATCCAATAACTACAACTTCATTAAGAACTGCACTCTCTTCTCTTAAAGTCACATTAAGAGCATCTGAAGCATCAACGACTCTCTCTATTGTTTTTGTTCCCGTAAAACTAAAAACTAAAATGTCTCCCACTTTAGCATCAATAGAATAATGACCGTCAAAGTCAGAACTTATTCCTTTTTTTAATCCCTTAATTACAACATTTGCTCCAGGAATTGGTAATCCAGTTGGGTCTGTAATTACTCCTTTTATGGTCTTATTCTGCGCATATGTTACCGTTTGTAACAAAGCAAACAAAACCATAAAAACCCAAAGACTTGTTTTATTTTTCATAAAAAGTTAAATATAGGTTAATATTAATCCTCAAAATTATTTATCCTTATAATGCTTCCTATCCTGCAGTATCCTGCAAGATGACTACATTTTATTGTATAAAAATTCATAATAAATACAAATTGAATGTTAAAATATTCATAATAAGTCACTTAGATACAGTTAAAGATTATTTAAGAAAAAATATTTTTTTTAAATAATTTCATAAAATATTGATTACAAAAAAAAGAAATTTTACGAAAGTCTCAATTTCGCCAAACAGGACGCAACAGGACACCTATTAGAATACATAATTCTATTTTTACGTTTCTTTATATCCTAAATTCATTCAAAAACTAATTAGCCACAAATGATACTTAAAAAAGCTAGTTTATTTACAGTAATTGCACTGACATTTATTTCTATAACTTCTGGACAAACTGTATCTAAATTTCGTTTGCAGGAAATAAGCAATACAAATCAGCCTTGGGCACGATGGTGGTGGATGGGAAATGCTGTTGACAAACCCGGTCTGAAAAAAAGTTTAATTGATTTTCACAAAGCGGGAATCGGCGGTGTAGAAATCACTCCTATCTATGGTGTAAAAGGCGAAGAGAATAACTTCATTGATTATTTGTCGCCAAAATATATGGAAATGTTAGGCTATACTGTAAAAATTGCAGACAGTTTGAGTATGCAGGTCGACATGGTTCTTGGAACGGGCTGGCCTTATGGCGGACCGCAAGTTACGCTTCCTTATGCAGCAACTAAATTAGTCATAGAAAAATATCAAGTTCAAAAAAACGAACTTTTTAATAAAGAAATAAAAGCTGATCCTGAAAAGGAAAAAATACCAGCACAATTAATATCGGTTTCGGCTTATGGAGACGACGGTTCTTATTTAGACCTGACGAGTCAATTAAACGGATATGTCCTGAATTGGAAAGCCAAAAAGAAAAACTATACCCTGTATGCTGTTTTTGCCGGCAAAACAGGACAGCAGGTAAAGCGTGCGGCGCCAGGCGGCAAAGGATATACCTTAGATCATTATTCTCAAGACGCTCTCAATGCTTATGTAGTCCCTTTTGACAAAGCATTAACAGGATTTGAAGGCAAATTACGTGCAATTTTTAACGATAGCTATGAAGTATACGGGACTGATTTCACTCCTTTATTTCTTCAGAAATTCGAGAAACGTAGAGGGTACGATTTAAAAAAGCACCTCCCACAGTTGTTAAGCGAGAACGATAATGAAATAGGCAATAGAATAAAAAGTGATTATAGAGAAACCATTTCTGATTTGTTACTAAATAAATTTGATCTGCCTTGGACAAAATGGGCAAACAGCAAAAACTACAAAACCAAATTACAGGCACATGGCTCCCCTGGAAATTTAATCGATTTATATGCCTCCGCCGATATTCCAGAATGCGAAACCTTTGGCTCTATGCCTTATGACATTCCTGGTTTCAGACGTGAAAAGCAAGATATCCGCGAAGGCGATGCTGATCCTGTAATGCTGAAATTTTCATCATCTGCCGCACACATTTCAGGAAAACCATTAGTATCTTCAGAATCATTTACATGGCTGAGAGAACACTTCAAAACTGCCTTATCACAATGTAAGCCCGAAGTAGAAGATTTGTTTTTAAACGGAGTCAATCATGCCTTTTTACATGGTTCTACATACTCTCCAACCAGAGCAGCGTGGCCAGGATGGGAGTTTTATGCTTCTGTAAATTTTAACAGCAACAACACTATTTGGGAAGACGCTTCAAGCTTATTTTCATATATCGCCAATTGCCAGTCATTATTGCAGCAGGGAAAACCGGACAACGAAATTTTACTGTACTGGCCTATCTATGACACTTGGAACAAATACAATAACGGTTCTTTATTTTTGCAGTTCAAAATCCATTCTTTATCCGAATGGCTTTACGGAACTTCATTTTATGATACTACAAAAAACTTAATGAGCAAAGGATACGGCGTCGATTTCATTTCGGATGCCTTTATAAAACAGGCAGCTGTAAAAGACGGGGCAATTATTTTGCCGGGCGGGAGTTTCAAGTCGCTGGTTGTACCTGTCTGTAAAACAATGCCGTTGGAAACATTAAAAAAGTTGATTGATTTAAAGAAAAACGGTGCCAAAATTATTTTTGAAAGTCTGCCAGAATCAGTTCCTGGATTTAATGAATATGAAAAACAAAACACAGAGCTTCAAAAATTAATAACTGAGAATAAAGACTTAACTCAACCTGTTTCAGACATCGTACAAAGTTTGAGCTCAGAAAATATCATCCCTGAAAGCTTGGTCAATACAGGACTAAAATTCACAAGAAGAACCCTAGATAATGAAAAACTGTACTATTTAGTCAATCATACCAACAAAACTATTGACGGAATGATTCCATTGCAAATTGGCAATAAAGAAGTGGTTATTTATGATCCGTTAACTAATCAATATGGCAATGCAATCGTTCAAAAATCGGATAATCAAACATTGGTAAAATTACATATCGAAGCAGGAAAATCATTGATGCTGATTACAGAGAAGATGCCAACTGTACAAAAATGGAATTATTGGGAAACAGCATCTGCAGCAATTCCTTTAAACGGAAAATGGCAATTGAATTTTGACAAAGGAGGCCCTGAACTTCCACAGCCAGCCACTTTAACAGCTCTGGAATCCTGGACAAAATTATCACCGCAAGCCGAAGCTTTTTCTGGTTCTGCTACTTATACTTTACAATTCGACAGTCCAAAAGTTATTGCAGACAATTGGAATTTAGATCTTGGCGATGTTCGCGAAAGCGCTAAAGTGTGGTTAAACGGCACCTATATTGGTACGGCTTGGTCTGTTCCTTATCAATTAAATATTGGTAAATTGAAACCTGGTAAAAACGAACTTAAAATTCAAGTCACTAATTTGGGAGCCAACAGAGTCCGCGATATGGAACTCAAAGGAATAGAATGGAAAATATTTTATGAAATCAATATGGTTGACAAAGATTATAAAAAATTTGACGCGACCAAATGGGATCTAACTCCTTCCGGATTATTAGGTCCAGTTTCTATTACTCCATTAAAAAATGAAATCAAGAATTAAATGAATCCCAAAATGAAAAAAATAGTTTTATTTATCACGGCAATTTTAGCCTATACCACTACTTCACATGCACAACCGACATTTGACAAAAAAACAGTATTGTCTCAAATGGAATTGGCTAATAAATATTTTATGGACAAATGGCCAGATACTGGCAAAACTATTATTACCAACAAAGAACGTCCAAGCAATATCTGGACTCGCGGCGTGTATTATGAAGGATTGATGGCTTTGCATGAAATCTACCCAAAAGACATTTATTATAACTATGCTTACGATTGGTCAGAATTTCATAAATGGGGTTTTAATGGCGGAAACACGACTAGAAATGCTGATAATTATTGCGCTGCCCAAACCTATATCGATTTGTATAAATTAGAACCAGATGCAAAAAAATTAAAAAATACTAGAGCAAATATTTCAATGCTGCTCAATACGCCTCAAAATAATGACTGGTCATGGATTGATGCAATACAAATGGGTATGCCTGTTTTTGCCAAAATGGGTGTTCTGGAAAAAGACAATCGCTATTTCGAGAAAATGTATGAAATGTACATGTTCTCCAGAAATAATCATGGCGATCATGGATTGTTTAATCCAAAAGACGGATTATGGTGGAGAGATGCAGATTTTGATGCTCCCTACAAAGAACCAAACGGAGAAGATTGTTACTGGAGCCGTGGCAACGGTTGGGTAATTGCTGCTCTTGCAAAAGTGCTTACAATAATCCCAAAGAATGCTCCGCATAGAGATCAATATGTAAAAGATTTACAAGCCATGGCAAAAGCTTTAGTGCCAATTCAAAGAACAGACGGATTCTGGAATGTGAGTTTACATGATCCAACTAATTTTGGAGAAAAAGAAGCTTCTGGGACTGCTTTGTTCGTTTATGGTATTACTTACGGAATCAACAGTGGCATTTTAGATAAAAAAAACTATTTGCCAGTTATCGAAAAAGCTTGGACTGCATTGACAACAGAGAGTCTGCATAAAGACGGATTCTTAGGATTTTTGCAATCAACTGGAAAAGAACCAAAAGACGGCCAGCCATTAAACTATGATAAAATTCCTGATTTTGAAGATTATGGATTAGGCTGTTTCTTGCTAGCAGGGTCTGAAATTTATAAAATGAAGTAATACTAATGATTTAATAGTAAAAAGGGAAGTTTAGTGGCTTCCCTTTTTAATGAATAGTAATCCGCATCATATGAAATATAAAATTTTACTCATCCTGATTTTATTAAAAAGCTTTCTTTTATCGGCTAAAGAATTTTATGTCTCCCCTCAAGGAAATGACACTAATGATGGCAGCATAACAAAACCCCTCGAGACTATTCAAAGAGCACAGGAATTAGCCAGTTCTGGTGACACTGTTTATATAAGAGGCGGACTTTATACGATGAGAGAAGAACAAATTGCCGAAAAAAAAGGCGTTTGGGCGTATGTCACGACCTTGGATAAAAACGATATTTCTTATTTAGCCTATAAAAATGAAATCCCAGTATTTGATTATAAAAACATTAAACCTGGAGACTGCCGAATAATTGCTTTTTTAGTAATCGGCAATAATATTCATATAAAAGGCATTGAAGCAATAGGCATTCAGGTAACTATTCAAACGCATACCCAATCAGAATGTTTCGAAATTAGAGGTAACAATAATACATTGGAACAAATAAAGATGCACGAAAATATGGCAATCGGAGTTTATATGCTATCAGGTTCAAACAACCTGATATTAAATTGTGATGCTTACAATAACTGGGACTCGGTTTCCGAAGGCGGAAAAGGCGGAAATACAGATGGTTTTGGCGCTCATCTTAAAAAAGGAAGTATCAATAATGTTTTTAGAGGCTGCCGCGCTTGGTTCAACAGCGATGATGGTTTCGATTTGATCAATAATGCTGAACCTGTTTTAATAGAAAACTGCTGGGCTTTTTACAATGGCTATTCTTCTGATTTTGTAAGCCGTGCCGATGGAAACGGATTTAAATCCGGCGGATATGGCAAAGGTAAAAATCCTTATGACAACGTTATTGCAAATTACGCTCCAATCCCTAAAAATACAATCCGCTTTTGTCTGGCTGTAGGAAATAAACAAAACGGCTTTTATGCCAATCATCATTTGGAGGGGAATTATTGGCACAACAATACTGCCTACAAAAACAGAGTAAACTATGATATGCTTAACTGTGTGGCATTAAACCCAACCGATTTTGGAACTGATGGCCTAGGCTGGAATCACGAAATGGCAAACAACTTAGGCTTTGCCGCTAAAGTAAAGGAATTAGGAAACATTGATAAGTCACGCTGCGTGTTGAAAAATAATTATTTTGATTTAGCGGATAATTCAGTTACGGCTTCGGATTTCTTAAGTCTTGATGAAGCTTTGCTTACCGCACCAAGGCAAGCTGATGGAAGTCTTCCTAATAACGATTTTTTAAAGTTGGCTACTTCCAGTAAACTCATAAATGCCGGAACTGATATTGGATTTCCATTTAATGGAAAAGCCCCGGATTTAGGTTGTTTTGAAAAAAAATAAACAATAAAAACATTAAATATGGTAAATAGTTTAAAACGATTTTTTTGTGTTTCATTATCATTAATTTTCTGCTTTTCTGCTCATTCGCAAGAATTCAGCAGAAAAAAATACAATTTTAATTCAGATTGGAAATTTAAAACCGAAGACCTCAGCGGAGCAGAAGCCATTGATTATAAAACTTCGGATTGGACTTCCGTAACGCTTCCGTATGCTTTTAACGAAAATGAAGCCTTTAAAAAAGACATTACACAGCTTACTACTGGAATTGTTTGGTATCGAAAAAAATTCAAACTGCCAGAAAGCGCAAATGATAAAAAAGCATTTATCGAATTCGAAGGCATTCGTCAAGGCGGCACTATTTATGTCAATGGGCAAAAAGTCGGACTTCATGAAAATGGAGTAATGGCTTTTAGCTTTGACATTTCAGCATTGGTAAAACCATACCCTGCCGAAAACACTATTGCTCTTCGTATTGATAATGACTGGAAGTACAAAGAACAGGAAACAGGATCTACTTTTCAGTGGAATAACAATAATTTTAATGCCAATTATGGCGGAATCCCAAAAAACGTTTACCTCCATCTAACGGATAAATTATACCAAACGCTTCCTTTGTATTCTACTCTAAAAACAATTGGAACTTATGTTTATGCCACTAATATAAATATCCCTAAAAAAACAGCTTTGGTAACCGCAGAAACCGAAGTTAAAAACGAATTTCCTACAACTAAAACCTTCTCTTATGAGGTACAGGTTTTTGATATTGACGGTAAAAAAATAGCTGACTTTTCGGGTTTGAATACAGTATTAAATTCGGGTGAAACCAAAATCATTAAGGCTTCCAATGAATTGGAGAATCTGCATTTCTGGAGCTGGGGTTACGGGTATTTGTATACCGTAAAAACCATTCTTAAAATTGATGGTAAAGAGATTGATGCAGTAACTACCAAAACTGGTTTTAGAAAAACTGCTTTTGCAAATGGTGAAGTGGTATTGAATGAACGTGTGCTTCAAATGAAAGGCTACGCGCAGCGTACCAGCAACGAATGGCCAGCAATCGGAATGTCTGTGCCAGCATGGCTGAGTGATTTCAGTAATCGAATGATTGTAGAAAGTAATGGTAATTTAGTGCGATGGATGCACGTCACGCCTTGGAAACAAGATGTAGAATCTTGTGACAGAGTAGGTTTAATACAAGCCATGCCTGCTGGTGATGCCGAAAAAGATTCAAAAGGAGCGCAATGGACACAACGTGCTAATTTAATGCGCGATGCGATAATTTATAATCGAAATAATCCGAGCATCTTATTTTATGAATCAGGAAACGAAGTAATCAGCGAAGAACACATGCGCGAGATGAAAAGTTTGCGCGATACTTATGATCCATTCGGAGGAAGAGCTATTGGTTCCCGTGAAATGTTGGACAGCAAAGAAGCAGAGTACGGCGGAGAAATGCTGTATATTAATAAAAGCGCCGACAAACCTCTTTGGGCAACCGAATATTCCAGAGACGAAGGCTTGAGGAAATATTGGGACGAGTTCTCCCCTCCTTTCCATAAAGAAGGAACCGGAGGAACAAATCATTCCAATGTGAATGGATCAAAAGTAACAGATGCAAGTTCGTATAACCACAATCAAGATGCGCATGCCATCGAAGATGTGGCGCGCTGGTTTGACTATTATCGTGAACGCCCAGGAACTGGAAAAAGAGTAAATTCTGGTGGTGTTAATATTATTTTTTCGGATAGCAATACCCATTTTCGAGGTGCTGAAAATTACAGAAGAAGCGGCGAAGTGGATGCGATGAGAATTCCAAAAGACGGTTTCTATGCACATCAGGTAATGTGGGACGGCTGGGTCGACATTGAAAAATACAGAACCCATATTATCGGACACTGGAATTATACAAATGAAGTTACTAAAAACATTTATGTGGTTTCTTCAGGAGCCAAAGTGGAGCTTTTCGTTAATGGCAAATCCAAAGGTTTTGGAAAGCAGAGCACTCAATTTTTATTTACTTTCGAAAATATTCATTGGGAAACTGGTTCACTGAAGGCAGTAAGTTATGATACCAATAATAAAGTGCTGAGTGAAGATCAGAAAACGACTTCGGGAACACCTTTTGCTATTCGATTAACTTCTCATATCAGTACTCAGGGATTATTGGCTAACGGTGCCGATGTTGCTTTGGTAGATGTCGAAGTGGTGGATAAAAAAGGGAATCGCTGTGTTCTGGATAACAGTTTAATCGAATTTTCTTTAGATGGAAATGCTGATTGGTTAGGCGGAATTGCTCAAGGACCAGATAATTATATTTTATCTAAAAATTTACCTGTAGAAAATGGCGTAAACCGAATTATGATTCGTTCTACTTTGAATGCTGGGGAAATTACTGTCTCTGCAAAATTTAAAGGACTGCAGTCGGCTAAAGCAGTTTTAAAATCAAAACCGTTCTTAACAAAAGATGGACTTACAGAACAATTGCCTAGCGATAAAATGCCTTCTTATTTGGACAGAGGAGCGACACCGAAAACACCTTCGTATACTATAAAAAGAACTCCGGTTTTTATTAGTAACGCAACAGCAGGAGCGAATGCCAATGATGTGAATAAAAGCTATGATGACAATGAATTGACAGAATGGGCTAATGACGGAAAAATTAGTACTGGGAAAATCACCTATACTTTAGCTGAACCAGCAATAGTAAATGAAACTGTAGTTAAATTTACAGGCTGGCGCAGTAAAAGCTATCCAATTCGTATATTAGCTGATGGAAAAGAAGTCTATCGCGGCAATACAGAACAGAGTTTGGGTTATATCACCATTCCGTTAAAACCTGTATTGGCAAAAGAAATAACAATTGAGCTGACAGGATCTAATTCTGAAAAAGATGGTTTCGAAACTATTGTTGAAGTAGACCCAAACAAAGAATTGGATTTATTTAAAGATAAAGAAGCTACGAAAACCAAAGGGCAGCTGCGTATTGTAGAAATAGAATTTTATAAAAAGAATGATGAATAGAATTAACCAAATGATACTTTTTGGATCAATACTTTTTTTAGGATTATCCATTAACGGCTTTTCACAAGAAAGTGCAGCATTTCCGCTATGGAATCAAATCCCGGGAGCAATTAAAAATGATGCTTATAAAGAAGAACCTCGACTAGATGCTCAAGGCATTCGAACAGGAATCAGGAAAGTTACAGAACCTACTTTAATGCCTTTTTTGGTCGAAAATAATTCCGGAAAAAATGCTGCAGTAATCATTTGTCCTGGTGGCGGATATTCTGTTTTGTCCATCGACAAAGAAGGAATCAATATTGCTAAATGGTTCAATTCTATTGGAGTTTCGGCTTTTGTGCTTAAATACCGTTTACCTTCGGATGCTATTATGACAGATAAAACCGTTGGCCCGCTTCAAGATGCTCAAGAAGCAATACGCACCTTACGCCGAAATGCCGTGAAATGGAATCTGGATCCTGCTAAAATTGGAATCATGGGATTTTCGGCAGGAGGTCATTTGGCTTCAACTGCATCCACTCATTATTTAGATAAAATATATGACAGCAAAGAAGATATCAGCGCACGCCCTGACTTTTCGATGTTAATCTATCCCGTAATTTCTATGGAAGAAGGAATCACTCATAATGGTTCCAAGGAAAGTCTTTTAGGTAAAACAGCTTCTGCCGAGCTGATTGCTAAATATTCCAATGAAAAGGAAGTAAACGAAAACACGCCCCCAACATTTTTAGTACACGCAACAGATGACCATGCTGTTCCCGTAGAAAACAGCATTAATTATTATTTGGCATTGAAGAAAAACAAAGTCGCTGCTGAGATGCATTTGTATCAAAATGGAGGTCATGGTTTTGGTTTGGGTACAAAAGGAACACATACGGATTGGCCGGCCACTTGCAAAAAATGGCTGACAGCGAATAAAATCTTAGAGGATAAACCAACCTATTTATTTTCTTATTTTAAAGGAAATGGAGAAGACGGACTGCATTTTGCCTGCAGTACTGATGGCTACGAATGGCAGTCTTTGAAAAATGACACTTCCTTCTTAACTCCCGAGGTTGGAAAAGATAAATTAATGAGAGATCCATGCATTATTAAAGGCGGCGACGGATTATTTTACATGGTATGGACAGTGAGCTGGACTGATAAAGGAATTGGATATGCTTCCTCCAAAGATTTAATTCATTGGTCAAAACAGGAATTTTTACCTGTAATGGCTCATGAAGAAAAAACAAGAAATACTTGGGCTCCCGAAATCACTTTCGACGAAAAGTCAAAAACCTATATGATTTATTGGGCTTCTACTATTGATGGTAAATTTCTGGAAACTAAATCGGAAGAAGAAAAAGGGTACAACCACAGAATCTATTATACAACAACAAAAGATTTTAAAAAATTCAGCAAAACAAAACTGCTTTACGAGCCAGGATTTAATGTGATTGATGCTACTATTTTGAAACAAGACAAAGGTTATGTGATGTTTTTAAAAGATGAAACAAAAGTGCCTGTTCAAAAAAATCTTAAAGTAGCATACAGCGATAATTTGACAGGGCCATATACAAAAGCAAGCGCTCCAATTACTGGCAATTACTGGGCTGAAGGACCAACCGCAATAAAAATTGATAACAATTGGGTTGTTTATTTTGACAAATACACCCAAAAAAAATACGGAGCTATAAAACAAACAGAAACTGGCTGGGAGGATATTTCAGATAAAATCTCATTCCCTCAGGGAACACGCCACGGAACTGTAATTAAGGTTAGTCCAGAAATTATTGCTAATCTGAAAAAAGAGTAATTAATTTATTGGAGAATTATTTATTGAGTTCTTCAGAATATGTTGTGAACATAAATTTTTATCAAACCATTAAAAAATTAAGATTAATTAAGAAATCCTTTAAACCTTAATTTCCTTAATGCCTTAATGGTTAAAAATTAAAACAATACTAAATTGTTTTACATTTTCTTTTACTCCCTATTTTTACTGTCCATTACGATAGTAACTGGCCCGTCATTGAGCAATGACACTTTCATATCGGCACCAAAAATTCCGGTTTGGACTTTCTTGCCCAATTCTTTTTCGATTTGTTTTACGAAATTTTCATACATCGGAATAGCAGCTTCTGGCTTTGAAGCTTTTAAATATGACGGACGGTTTCCTTTCTTGGTGGAAGCATGAAGCGTAAATTGTGAGACCACAATTATTTCACCATCAATGTCTTTTACCGAAAGATTCATTACGTCGTTCTCATCACCAAAAATGCGAAGATTAGTGATTTTTTGGCAAAGCCAATTGGTATCTTCCTGCGTATCTGCATCTTCAATTCCCACTAGAATCAATAATCCTTTCTGGATATCGGCTACAATTTTAGAATCGATGGTTACTGAGGCTGAGGAAACTCTTTGGATTACAGACTTCATTTTATTCTAAAATAAATTTCAACATTGAGATTGCTATTGATTTTTGAGATTTAAATGGCTATTTCCTAGTTTCATCACTTGCTTTTCGATCTTCATCATAAGAATCGGTACGGTAATGTTCATCGTCTCCTTCTAAAATTTTGAGGTAACTGTTGTAACGAGACCAAGCGATCTCATCTTTTTCTAAAGCTGCTTTTATGGCGCAATGCGGTTCTTCTTTATGCAGGCAGTTGTTGAACTTGCATTGGTCTTTTAATTTGAAAAATTCTGGAAAATACCCGCTAATCTCTGCGGGATCCATATCGACCATTCCGAAACCCTTGATTCCGGGAGTGTCTATAATTCTGGCTCCAAAAGACAAATCATACATCTCGGCAAAAGTAGTTGTGTGCTGACCTTGCTTGCTGGCTTCGGATATTGTTTTGGTTTTAAGATGTAAAGAAGGTTCCAAGGCATTTACCAAAGTAGATTTTCCCACACCCGAATGTCCCGAAAACATACTCACTTTGCCCTTCATTAATTCCTGCAATGCATCAACTCCTTTCATCTCGGCAGCCGAAACTCTCAAACATTGATATCCAATTTCTTGATACACATGCTGCATATACAATTGTTCATCAAGCGTAGCATCATCAAAAGTATCTATTTTATTGAATACCAAAATAGCTTCAATACCGTAGGCTTCGGCAGTTACCAAAAAACGGTCAATAAAATTGAAAGTAGTTGGCGGATTGTTTACTGTTACCAACAAAAATACTCTGTCTATATTGGACGCAATAATATGCATTTGATGTGACAGATTCACCGCTTTTCGAACGATGTAATTTTTTCTTTCATGGATATTATGAATCGTTCCGGTAATCGCGTCTGAAGTTTCTTCAAGTTCATAATCGACGATATCGCCCACAGCAATTGGATTGGTGCTTTTAATTCCTTTGATTCGGAATTTCCCTTTCATACGGCATTCTATAAAATCTCCTTGTTCGGATTTTACGGTGTACCAGCTTCCTGTAGATTTATAAACGAGTCCTGTCATAGAGGATTTTTGATTGAAGATTAACGATTTTAGATTTATGATTTAAAATATAATTCGCTGCAAAGATAATTGATTTATGATTGAAGATTAACCATTTTATCAGGGCATTCGCTTTTTAAAAAAAAGTTAAACACGAATTTCACAAATTTACACGAATTACGATCTGTTTTAATTACACTAACTCTAAAAATAGGCAAAATTTATTCTGTTCAGTTATTAAATTTGTGATAATCTGTGTAATTTGTGGTAGAAAATTTTAAAAGCGAATGCCCTGCTATTTTAGATTTATGATTTTATATGACATTAAAATAAACAAAAAATCCCAAAACCTTAAGCCTTGGGATTTTTGTTAAAAATCTAAAATTATAGGAATCCAGAAATCAAAAATCTTTAATCTGAAATCCTCAATCTTAAATCATTTTTATGAATTCAAGATTTTTTCTTGGTGACCAATACTTTCTTGGTGAATTTCTTTGAACAATTTAACGATAAATTCTTCTGTCAATCCTTTTTTACCGCCTTCAGCAATCATTTTCGCTTGAATTTCGTTCCAACGGTTGTTTTGCAAAACAGCTACGTTATTGTCTTTTTTCACTTGACCAATTTCGTCAGCTACTTTCATACGTTTTCCTAGCAGGTCTAATAAATTAGCATCTAATACATCAATATTAGCTCTTAATTTTGTCATTTTTTGCTCAAAATCAACGGTGTCACCACTCACTTTTCTTACCTTCAAATCTTTGAAAATTTGTTTCAAAGCATCAGGAGTTACTTGCTGCGCTGCATCAGACCAAGCATTATCCGGATCATTATGAGTTTCGATGATCATACCGTCATAATTTAAATCCAAAGCTTCTTGAGTTACTTCAAGAATCATATCACGGTTTCCTGTAATATGCGAAGGATCGATAATTAATGGTAAATCAGGGAATTTATTTTGCAGTTCGATAGCAATCTGCCATTCTGGAATGTTTCTGTATTTAGTTTTTTCGTAGGTAGAAAAACCTCTGTGAATAACTCCCAATTTTTTGATTCCAGCAGCATACAAACGCTCTACTCCACCTAACCATAAAGCCATATCTGGATTTACTGGGTTTTTAATCAATACAATTTTGTCAGTTCCTGCCAATGTATCAGCAATTTCTTGAACTGCAAAAGGATTTGCAGTTGTACGGGCACCAACCCATAAAACATCAATATCATTTTCCAAAGCTAATTTACAGTGCGCTGCAGTAGCTACCTCAGTTCCCATAAGCAAACCTGTTTCAGCTTTAGCTTTTTTAAGCCATTTTAATCCAATCTCTCCAACACCTTCAAATCCTCCTGGACGAGTTCTTGGTTTCCAGATTCCTGCTCTAAAAACACTAACGTCTGAGTCTTTTAATTCATGAGCAATTTTCAACACTTGCTCTTCAGTTTCAGCACTACAAGGTCCTGCAATTACGAATGGATGAGACAATTTGAACTCGTTCAACCAATCTCTCATTTCTTTCTTGTTTTCCATCTTTTCTAGTTTTATTCTTTTAATTTAATTATTTTAGTTTTCTTTTTTTGCCCCTACGCAATGCGCTATTTCTTAGCATTCATTCCGTTTAATATCTCTTTAATTTTATTTACGCTCTGCATTTCATTATAAATCGCCTCATAATCATCATTCACCAAAAGTTCTTTAAAATTAGATAAATTGGCTATATATTCTTCTAATGTTTTGACAACCTGTTTTTTGTTTTGTTTAAAAATCGGCGTCCACATTGCCGGAGAACTTTTGGCCAAACGAACGGTGCTTTCAAAACCAGAACCTGCCATATCAAAAATATCCTGCTCGTCCTTTTCTTTATTTATCACTGTTTTTCCAAGCATAAACGAACTGATATGGGATAAATGCGACACGTAAGCAATATGTTTATCATGCGACTTTGGATCCATGTAGCGAATTCTCATTCCCAGTTCTTTAAACAGCTCCAATGCTTTTTCCTGCAATTTAAATGCCGTTTTTTCAACTTCGCAAATAATATTTGTCTTACCTCGAAACAAGCCTTTTATCGCTGCCGAAGGTCCGGAAAATTCTGTTCCTGCAATAGGATGCGCTGCAATAAAATTTCTTCTTCTCGAATGACTGGCTACTGTTTCACAGATTGGCACTTTGGTCGAACCAACATCAAAAACAATAGTTTGTTCTCCAACAGCATCCAGCACTTTTGGCAAAACCGTCATCGCTACATCTACAGGCACCGAAACAATCACAAAATCTGCAGTTGCCAAATCCTCAAAACTAGATTCCTTATCAATCACTCCCAAAGCAATTGCCTCATGAACGTGCTTCTCGTTAGTATCAATACCGTGAATAGTCGCTTCAGGATACAGCCCTTTAATGTCTAGCACCAACGAACCTCCAATCAATCCTATTCCTATTACGTGTACATTCATATTTTAAATTTATTTGAAGCTAATCCTGCTATCCGCTGTATCTTTTATGGCGAACCCCGCCATAAAAGGATGCCGCTTCTATCAGGGCTAGGACATTCCGTTTTTCAAGAACTTTAGTTTTCTAAGTTTAGTTTTGTCATTCCGACGAAGGAGGAATCTCACTAGTGACTCACATTATGTGATTCCTCCTTCGTCGGAATGACAAACTGTGGCAAAATCAAAAATCGTTACCCGAGCCTGAAAGGCGAACAGGCGAAGCAATCTAAAATCTATCAATCGCTTCCTGAACTTTCTCCTCTTTCACACAAAGCGCAAATCGAATATATCCTTCTCCATTACTTCCGAAAATAGTTCCCGGAGTGATAAAAATAGATTTCTCATATAATATCTTATCAATAAAATCCTCCGCAGATGTGATTCCGTCAGGCAATTTTGCCCAAACAAAAAGACCAACTCCCTCTGCATAAACTTTACAGCCTAGTTTCTCTGCCAATTGCTCAGTAAGAACACGACGCTTTTTGTAAACAGCATTCATAGAATCAAACCAAGATTTATCGCTTTTCAAAGCTTCAACAGCTCCTTTTTGAATTCCGTAAAACATACCGCTGTCCATATTGCTTTTTACTTTAAGAACCGAATCTATAAGCGTAGCACTTCCTAAAACCATCCCAACTCTCCAGCCAGCCATGTTAAAAGTTTTACTCAAAGAATTCAGCTCTAATGCAACATCTTTGGCTCCTTCAACCTGCAGTAAACTCATTGGTTTATCATTCAAAACAAAACTGTACGGATTGTCATTGATTAATAATATGTTGTGCTTTTTGGCAAATGCTACCAATTTTGCAAACAATTCCAGACTTCCTCTTGCTCCTGTCGGCATGTGCGGATATCCCAGCCACATGATTTTCACTTTTGACAAATCCAATTTTTCCAAAGAGTCAAAATCAGGTTCCCAATTATTAACCTCTTTCAAATCATAATAGACAGGCACAGCACCAACAAGATTTGTCACCGAAGTGTAAGTAGGATAACCCGGATTTGGAATCAAAACATGATCTCCTTCATTCAGGAAAGCCATAGAAATATGCATAATCCCTTCTTTGGAACCAATTAATGGTAAAATTTCAACAGCTGGATCTAAGGCAACTCCATAATTATTTTGATAAAAATCGGCCATTCCTTTTCTAAGTTCCGGCAATCCCTGATAGCTTTGATACTGATGTGCGTTTTCGTCCTGCATTGCCAAAACTACGGCATCTATAACCGCTTGTGATGGTTTTAAATCTGGACTTCCAATTCCCATATTGATAATTGGTTTTCCTTCTGAGGCTAATTGTCTCACTTCTCTCAACTTGGATGAGAAGTAGTATTCTTCAATGATATCAAGACGTTTTGCTGTTGTAATCATGCTATTTTATATTTCTCTTTTCAGAGTTTTTATTCTTTTTATTTTTTGACTTTCGACCTTTGACTTTCTGACTAATTAAGGTTTGGTGTTTTTGTATTCTCCCAATACTTTAAAATACTCAGCCATAATCTGCAATAGTGATTTTGCTTTGGCAAAATCTTCGTATTTTTCAAAAGTAACATCTACAAAAAATGAATATTTCCAAGGCGTTTCAATTTTTGGCAGCGACTGAATTTTAGTCAGATTCAGTTTGCAGTCACTCATTACGTTCAAAACTGCTGCCAGACTGCCGCGCTTATGATCCAATTCAAATTTTATCGAAGCTCTGTTTATTTCACTTTCCGGCACAAAATGATTCTCTCTGTTAATAATCACAAAACGAGTCATATTATTATTTATCGTTTGAATTTCGGGAGCCAGAATTTCCAAATCATACATTTCAGAAGCCGTTTTACTCGCAATTGCTGCAATTCCTTTTAGCTGTTTTTCGTGTATTCTTCTGGCGGTTTCGGCAGTATCTTTGTCCTCAACCAGTTTTATGTTTGGGTATTTTTTCAAGAACTCCATACATTGCAACAACGCCATAGGATGCGAATGCACTTCCTGAATATCTTCTATTTTCTGGCCTTTCAGCGCCATTAAATTTTGATGAATGCTTAAATAATGCTCCCCAATGATGTGCAGATTATTTTTATCAATTAAGGCATAATTTGGAATTATTGGTCCGGCAATAGAATTCTCTATGGCCATTACCGCCTGATCTGATTTTCCAGACAGTAAACTAGCCACCAATTCCTCAAAAGACAAACATTCATCTACTTCTATATTTTGATAAAAATAGTCTTGAGCCACTTGATGGTGGAAAGATCCTTTAATTCCTTGTATTGCAATTTTCGTTCTCATTGGGTCAAAAAAAAATCCTGATTTTCATCAGGATTGTATATTAGTTTTATTTGTTTCTTGTTTTTCAAATAACCATAGCACAATCCCTTACTTCCTAAAGAAGAAATAAAAAGAGTTGCTAAAATAAAAACGGTTATTAGACATTGTATTGTTTGTGTTTCAATTATTTGATGCAAATGTATAACATATTTTGGCTCGCCCAAAATAAAAATAATATTTTGTATAACAAAAAAAGATTTCTTTGTTAAACTAGTTTTAAAATTACTATTTCATAAAAAAAAAGCTTTTTGAGTGATTAAAATTATTGATTTCAAAACAAAAAAAGAATTTTGAATTTGGTTTTAAATCAAAATCGCTTCTTTTTTACTTAATTCCTTTTAAATATTMATTAAAAAACTGCTTCCCGATTACTCGTGACCGCGTGAGTGATGGAAGCTGGCTACCGAAGTAGCGCGGACAGCACGACCCTGTTGAGTAAAGGGGCGAATATGCGGCACTGTACTTAAGCCCCTTTGCTCAACAGGGTCACGCCCAAAAAACATTCTCAAACTGATGCCATAAAAGTTTTATTTCATTGGGTGATGCTTTGGGAAATCCATTTTTTGCCTTCGGAAATTCTGGTGACCATTAAAGCCGAAACTACATCTCCATTGGCATTCAATAAAGTAGCGATTGGATCGACCAAGGTTCCTATAATCATTGCGGCTGGCAAGGCCTGTTCCATTGGGAAACCGTAAACAGTTATGGCGAGAATTTCTCCTATATAACCGCCGTTTGGAATTCCTCCTTCGACTACAGATACTATTATCGTGATTCCAATTGCAATTAATAAAGTATAAGGATCGGTAAAATCCTTGCCGAATAAGGCAAAAAGAATCGCGATTTTGACAATCGATGACATACTGGAACCGTCTTTGTGCAGAGGTGCTCCGAGCGGAATTACCAAATTCCGGATGTGGCTTGGAACATTCATCTGTTCAGTCGCTTCGAGATTTGCCGGGATGGTTGCGATACTGCTGCAGGTTCCCACAGCTGTTAATGCGGGCGTGATGTTGTTTTTCCAAAATATTTTGAAACCAGAAATTCCTCCTGCGAAAAAAGCATACAAACTAAAAAACACAATAAAATAAAAAGTGCAAACGGCATAATAAAGCGCCAAAGGTTTAGCATAAGCACCAAACAGCTGTGGGCCAAAAACGCCAACTTGATATGCAAAATAAGCGCCAAGACCGATTGGAGCCATTTTCATAATAAGATGCAGTAATTGTTTCATCACTTCATTTCCGGAATTAAGAAAACGCGCAAAATCTTTTCCTTTTTCACCTGAACGCAAAGTCGAAAAACCGATTAGAAAAGAAAACAATATGAATGCCAGCATGTTTTTACGGGACAAAATCTCATAGAAATCATTGACCGTCACAAGCTGTGTGATTTGAGAACCTATACTGCTTTCCTTAATGGTTTCTATAGCGATTTTTGAAATTACTATACCTTGATGAATCGGAAAAAGCAACACTCCAATAATCATTATAACTGCCGAAATAATTACGGTTGTCAAAAAAACTCCTAAAACTATTATGAAAAGCTTCCCTAGTTTTTCGGTCTTTTGCAGGTTCGAGATTGAGGAAGCAATGGTAAAAAACACCAATGGAATAATAGCTGTAAAAAGAAGATTCAGGAATATATCTCCCAATGGTTTTATGACTTCTACACCATTGCCAAAAACCAAACCTAAAATACTCCCAACAAATATACCACCGAGAAGCAACAATATACTGCTGTAATTTTTCAAGAAACTGCCTGATTGATCATTTGCCATACTGATTTAGTTTAAATCGTAAATATATAAATCTTAGCGGGACAATTTTAAAATAAAAAGCATCCGTAAAAACGGACGCTTTCTTAAAACTAAATAGAATATAAATTAGAAGTTTTTTGAAAGCCCTATATTAAATGACTGTCCAAAATTGAAATAAAAATTACTATTCTTTCCATTATTTCGATCACTCTTAGTATTTGAATATGTCAACCCTCCAATACCAAAGTTTAATCCAAAATTATTTTTAATATTCAGAAACAAACCAGGTGCAAAATTCGCATAAACACCATCAAACGTATTTGTTGAAGTAGCAGGATCAGAAAAAGAGTTAGTGTTAGTCTCTTTAAGATTCTTATAACCAGCACCTAAATCAGCATATAACAAAAACATTGGGTTTAGTGATTGTGAATATCTAACAAAAGCTCCTCCTGTAAAGTTTTTAGTAATTCTTTCCTGATTATTCGATGCATTTTCTTGATAAGTGTATTCATTTTTAGAAGATGAAAATCCAGCTTCTGCCCCTACAGTCCAATTATCCTTGAACTGATATCCTATTTTTGGAGAAAAATTAAAGTTTTTACCCTTGGATTCACTCCCTTGACTAGAGTCTTTATTAGACCAAAAACTCACATTTCCTGACACCAATACCGTCCCTCTTTGAGCGTTTGCAAAGCTTATCATAACCAATGCAAGAATTACTAATGTTTTTTTCATAATCTATTTTTTTGATTTGTTAAAAATTAGTAATCATTTAACAAGAACTGTGCCAGTATTTAATAATTTTCATACAACATGCATCTATTTGTACTGCAATAAATGGCCTGAGAGTTGTCAATTAAAACATAAATTTTTCCGATTAATGGAGAACTATATATTTTCTATTTACTTTTGCAACAAATAAAATATTATGTCAATAGAAGTTAAAAATATTTCGAAAAGTTATGGTGCTCAAAAAGCATTGGATAATATTTCTTTTTCTGTAAAAAAAGGAGAAATTGTTGGTTTTCTAGGACCTAATGGAGCCGGAAAATCGACCTTGATGAAAATATTGACAACCTATATCAATGCAGATTCTGGTGTGGCACTTGTCAATGACTTTGATGTAAACACCCAAGAAAAATCAGTACAGCTTTCTATTGGCTATTTACCGGAACACAATCCGCTGTATTTGGATTTATATGTTAGAGAATATCTAGCCTTTAATGCCGATGTATATAAGGTAGACAAATCAAGAATTGAAGAAGTGATTCAGCTGACTGGTTTGCAGGCAGAAAGCCATAAAAAGATAGGACAGCTATCAAAAGGATATCGTCAGCGTGTAGGACTAGCCAATGCCTTGCTGCATAATCCTGACGTACTGATTCTGGACGAGCCCACGACTGGTTTGGATCCTAATCAATTGGCCGAAATCAGGAATGTGATTAAAAATGTTGGTAAGGACAAAACAGTTTTCCTTTCCACACACATCATGCAGGAAGTGGAAGCGATTTGCGACCGTGTCATTATTATTGACAAAGGGCATATCGTTGCCGATAAAAAACTGGACAGCTTAATCTCTGCCGATAAAGAACAGGTAATCGAAGTAGAATTTGACAAAAAAGCGGAAGAAGATCTTATTGCTCAAATTCCTCATTTGAAATCTTTCAAAAACAGTCATGGTTTTTCTTGGGAACTGACTTTTGTTTCTGATAAAGATATGCGCCCAACCGTTTTTGATTTTGCTTACGATAATGGTTTGAAGACTTTACAGCTGAACCAGAAGAATAAAAATCTAGAAGCTGTGTTTAGGGAAATCACGAAGTAAGTTAGCAGGTTTCAGTTTACAGATTAYAGATAAAAAGAGCGCGTTTAAAACTATTTTAAACACGCTCTTTTTTTATTTTACCAATGATTTTATATAAATTGTATATAATAACGATAAAACTATTGCCGAAAGACGAATCCCATTTTTTACAAAAACACTGTTGAAATTCAACGAAGGCAAATTGGATTTTGTTTTCAGAAAAAAGACAACAAGCTTTTTATAATCTAATAAAATCAAGAATAAAACGCCAATCGTCAATACTACAGACTGTACCAATGCGCCGGCGTTCATTTGATAAAAAATATTGATTAATGTCAAATTCGATAGCAGCGCAAACAAAATTATCGCTCCAATCAATAATGTTCTTCGGAACAATAATAGATAACCACCACTTATTTGGATTAATGCTATTATGATTCCAAAAGCCTGTGAGTGTCCAAAATAAAACCAAGTCAGCCATTCGCCCGATTGCTGGTTCATAGGTTGACTTGCAATTTCAGCTGGTACAACAAACTGAAGTCCGTAAAATTTTTTCCAGCCAAAACTGGCAATATTAAAAGCAATACAATATCGGATGGCACTATACAAGAAGCCATACACTTTTTCAGTATTGATTTTTTGTCTTTTCTCCAGATAATGCCATATAAATGGAAACACAACAGCCCTCAATAAAGTAAGCCCGACAAAAGGAAAAATCAGCGCTGGCGGCAAGTATGGGATATTTCCGCCCATTCCAAGCATTAACAACAAAGCGGCAAACACAAGTCCAAGCATTATGGAAGTGCCTATTTTTTTTAAAATTGAATCTGAAATTTCTGAAGCTGTTTGTTCTAACATGGCGATTTTTATTTGAGTTAATAGACCGCAAATTTGGCTATTTATCAAATAATGACTGTTCCGATGTACCCGTTCGAACGTGTTTATGCTTCTTTTTTTTCTAAAACCAAATTGGATTTTACAAAATCTGTTGGAGATACACCAGTATGCTTTTTGAAAGTAGTATTAAAAGTCGTTTTGGAATTAAATCCCGATTCATAAGCGATTCCCAGAATATTTAATTGACTGAATTTTGCAGAAAGCAATACTGTTTTTGCTTCTTCAACGCGGTATTTGTTTATAAAATTGTAGAAATTATCACCGTATAATTCATTGATGGCAAACGAAGTTTCATTGCAGCTCGCATTCAGTTTTTCGGCTAATTTTGGAAGGCTTAAATCATTTTCCAAATACACTTTCTCTAAATTCATAAGTGCCTGCAGTTTATTATCCAGTTCACTCAATCGGCTTTCTGAAACTCGTTTGGGATTTTCTTTTTTATTTGTTTTAATAGCTGACAGCTCCTTTAAATCATTTTTATTAAATTCGAAAACTTCCTTTTGCTGTAAAGAAAAATAGGCCAGGAAAAAAACACTCAACAGATACAAGAAAGGCGTAAACTCAATTAAACTTCCTAAATTGAAAAAGATAAGATTGAACCAAACCACTATAATTAAAATCAAAACCAAGAGAAAATATTTTAACCAAAACAAGTCAATTTTCTCAATTGATGATGAAAATTCATGTATGTTTTTTAGATGATTTTGCAATTTGCTAAATGACAAATACCAGTAAATTACAGTCTGAAGAGGTAATGTTGTCTGCAGAATAAAAAACACTATTCTGCCCGCTTCATAACTGAATTCCATATTTTTTCCTGTTATAAAAAAAGGAAATCTGAAAAGTAAAAAAATCAGAAACGGCAAAAAATGCCATAGAATTTTCTTTTCAGTTTTTTTGGAAAATGATGTAAAATATAAAATGCTGATGTAAAGAAAAGGAGCTGTCAGAAAGCGTATCAAACCAATCATCTCGAAAAGATTAGGATTCTTTGAATCAAACTTTTGATAAAGCAAAGGAATTTCAAGCATCGCTAATCCTAGTGTAATAACAAATAACCCAAGGTATATATTAGCAATTGTATTTACTTTTCGTGAATGGGCAAGAAGCAAAAAGCCAAGCAAAAATGCCGCGCCAGAAGTAATACCCATTATGATTGGAAAATTTAGCATACTAAAATATTTATATATCTAATTCTAAAAAACAGCTTTCATTTACTCAATCGCAACATGGATTTTATTTTCATTCGTATATCAATTAACAAAAAAGGTTCTAATTCCTTCTTTTATCAATTCAAAAAGAGAGCAAAAGCTTTTGTGTCAAAGTAAAAAGGTCTAATTGCTGTAATTTTTCCAGATTGCAATTCGAAATACTCTGAAATAGGCATGCTTATTACTTGTCCTGATTTTTTTGATTTGCATTTGATTGTGAAATACATGATAACTTCGTCCTTCGAAATATTGGCAAAATAAGTTGGCTCTTTTTCGATGACTAAATCATAATATGTACTTGCTTTTACAAACATTGTAATCCATTCGCTAAAACCAACATAAGTACCGCCATAAGCCAAACCTTCGGCCTGATTGTAAACCGCTTTGTCTGCAATAAGCGTGGCCATTGTTTTAAAATCTCTGGTTTTAAAAAGACATTCATAATATTTGGCTACCACAGTTATATTCTCTTTTTCAAGATTATTTAATGCATTAGGCTTTGTTTGGGCAAATGTCAAATTAAACAAAAAAAACGTTAGGGCAAAACTCCATATTTTATTCATCTTTTTGATTTAGTTTTAACCATTATTTTATTAGTTACTTAAAGTTGATTACTTTGAAATTACTGTATTTCTAACTCCAAAATTGTCTCTTTTAAAGACTCAATTGCAATTTTCAAATCCGATTCAGCTGTTCTCCAATTTACAAACGAAGCCCGAATTCCTTTTCGATTTTGGTAAACTGTAGGCGTCATAAATACTTTGCCTTTATCATTGAGATGGGTCAAATATAAATTTACTTTTTCCTGATTGTGGTCTCCAGCCAAAGTAAAACAAACGTTGTTGAGACGAGTTGGAGCCAATAATTCGAAATTTTCATTTTGAGATATGAAGGCATCAAACTGCAATGCCATCGCAACGCTATTTTCCACAATGTCTTGAAATCCCTGCTTCCCATACGCCAATAAAGAAAACCAAACTGGTAAGGCTTTTAAGCGTCTGGAATTTTCAGGCAAGAAATTCAGGTAGCTAAAATTTTCCATTGGATCGCCCAAATACGGAGCATTCGAATTCTGAAACGTTTCAACTTGATAATTTTTATGCTGTTCTTTTATCAAATAAAAAGCACTTTCGTAAGGAACATTGAGCCATTTGTGACAATCAATCGTAATACTGTCTGCATTTTCCCAACCGTTTACCAAGTGCTGAAATTTTGGAGAACAGGATGCAAAACCACCAAAAGCAGCATCAATATGCCACCAAAAATTATATTTCCCTTTAAGTTTTGAAATTGTAATAAAATCATCAAAATCAGCTGTATTTACTGTTCCTGCACTTGATATCAGAATAAAAGGCTGATTCTTTAAATTCTTTATAGTTTGTTCTAAATCGACCATATCAATCGCTTCCCGATTGCCTTCGATAGTTTTTATTTTAGTAAAATTTTGGCTCCCGATTCCTAACATTGCCAAACATTTTATTGAAGAAGAATGTGGTGTAGCAGTAAGAATATGTATTGGAACTGTAATTCCATTTTTAGCAAAATCATGACCCAATTGTTTTCCAAACCATTGTCGGGCAACCGCCAAACAAGTGAAATTTGACATCGTAGCACCCGTTACAAAACCACCCAAAAATGATTTTGGCAAAGCCAATAACTGCAGCAATAAATTAATGGTTTCAATTTCTATCAATGCAGAAACGCCTCCCTGTGCTTTTATGGCTTGTGCATTTGGATCATAAATCGTAGCCAGCCAATCCCCAACAATTGAAGCTGGTGTTGCTCCTCCTGTTACAAATCCCCAATACCTTGGCCCTGCTTGTGAAACCATCAAAGGAGCTAAACGCTGTTTGAATTCTTCCAAAGCCAGCAATGCTCCTAAACCCGAGTCGTTTAGATTTCTATTAGTCGATATTGTATTTTGAGTAGAAGTGGGAACATCATCAATGACATTCAAAAAATCAATACCTTGCTGTTTGACTTGTTCAAGAATGTTTTCAATTTCTTTTAAATCATTTTGGAGGATTGAGTTCATTTTATTTATATTAAAAAATTTATTGAACTCGAATGTAGTAAATTATCGCTATTCTACTGACAAAAAAAGAAATATTTATTGTTTCAAATACAACCAATCATCTATAAATAAATCAAAAAAAATTGCCAAAGGATGCACCGATGGCAATTCAAAAAATAATTCAACCAACAAATTATTTACAAAATTTGTATTGTTTTAAAATGCAGCTCCTACCTTTTCATTGCAAAATGTCCTTTATAGACTTTGCCGTTTGCTCTTGTAACTACAAACCAATAATCAGTAGAAGGCAGTTCATGTCCGTTATACGTTCCGTCCCAAGCTGAAACAGCATTTAATTCTTTAATGAGTTTACCATATCGGTCAAATATTTTAACTATAAGTTCAGGCTCAGATGCTGAAAACCGTATTGCCCAGCTATCATTATATCCATCACTATTGGGCGTGAAAAACTTTGGATAATTCAGAATATAAACTTCCTGACTGGCAATCCCGCAGCCATTTTTGTCTCGAACATAAACCATATAATCACCACTTATTAATCCCGAAAAAATATTGCTGTCCTGATAGGTAATTCCGTCTAGTGAATACTCATAGTTCCCTACGCTTGAACTCGAAACATATACTGCAATTACATTTTCAGCATCCGTCCAATCCTGAATTTCGGTCGAAATTACAGCGACATTTGACAGCACTACCGAAAAGCTTTTGGTTGCTGTACAAACTGTGCTTCCGTGATTTTGAGTTACAGTTATCGAATACGTTCCAACATCTGAAACCGTTATTAAAGGAGTTGTTTCCGAATTTGACCATAAATAACTGTCAAAACCAGAACCCGCATTTATGGTAACCTCCTTATTTTCGCAGACAGGAATACTATCAGGAACTGAAAGAACTGGCATAGCGACTAGTGTCAGACTCAACTGCTCCACTTGATAACATTTATCATTGGAATCAATTCTGACATACACTACTGAAGTTCCTAATGCCAAATTATAAATTGCTGGCGATGCAATTTGATCGGCTGCAGTTTGATTTTCAGCACCCGACAATGATGTAAAATATGTAAAAATACAGTTGCTGCAAGAAGCTATTTTTGAATTATAAGCCGTTAAATCCAGTTGTTCCGAACCATCATCAGCATTGTCACAAATAAAATCTGAAACATTACTTACAGCCAGACTAGGAGTGACAATTGATGCCAAAACTGCCAGCCTGTTTACACTTTCACAGCCATTTACCGTCTGCCCCGCATAATAGGTTACTCCATTTACCAAAGCTGTTGTAATTGGCAAAACTGTACCGTTTATTGCGCTGTCATACCAAATTACATTAGTTCCTGTAACCGATAAACCCGCAATTACTGCTTTTTGTGTACTGCAAAAATTCTGCACAGAATCTCCTGTTGGGACTGGAGTGTTTTGAATTTCTATCACTACTGGGACACGTAAACTTTCACATGTCGTTATGGTCTGAGATGCATAATATGTTTTACTCTGCAGTATTGCTGTACCGGCCAGCAGATTCCCATTTGCGGCAGCATCATACCATTTAACATTTGTTCCGGATATGACAATATCATTAATGGCAGCATTTTGCTGCACACAAAAAGTTTGTTCTGTTGCCACTGGAAGCGGTTCGGTATTTACAAAAGCTTTAATTTCGGCTACATTTGCTACAAGCGAATTACAGCCAATTGCATTTTTAATCAAAACTTGATAGATTCCGGGAATCAAACCCGTTTTAGTATTGCCTGATGTCCAGTTTTGACCTCCGTCAAAGCTGTATGAAGCTGCATTATCTGAAACAATTATAGTTCCTGCTGATGTACTGCAATCTGGCTGCGTAACGCTCACAGTCGGTGTTGGCGGATAACCTGGCGGTACAATAATTGTTGCAGTAATGGATGTTTTTTCACATAAACTGCTGTTTCGTGTTTTGACCAAATAATCCCCTAGAATAAATCCTGTTTTTACATTACTGGTCTGCCACGTTAAACCATCATCAAAACTATATTCAGCATCCAAACTGGTAACCGTAATTGTACCATACGCATTGTTACAGATTACGGGCTGGATAATATCTATCGTTGGGGTAGCTGTAGAAACTGCTTTCAAATTAATGTGAGCTGTAACTGGACTTGAAACGCAGCTAGAGCTTTTTGCAGTAACCTTATAATCACCACCGGCCAAACCTGAAAAAACCATAGAAGACTGATAATTCACGCCGTCTACACTATATAAAAGTCCTGCTGGAGCTGTTACCGTAATCGTTCCCGAAGGCACATCACAATTAGGCTGTGTCGTTTCTACAGTGGGTGATATTGGTCCAGATTTTACATTAATCGTTATTTCATTAGAAAAGACACGGCAATTAATCGAGCCGATATTAGAACTGTCAGCAGTTGCTAATCGGTATTTATAAGTGCCCACAGCACCCGAGACAAAAGTATATGTTGCTTTATCTGCTCCCGAAATATCAGACCAGGTTATTCCGCCGTCAGTGCTGTTCTGCCATTGATAGCCAACTGTTGTATACGCAGAAGACGAAACCGATCCGCTGAGTGTTATCGATTTTGATTCACCCTCGCATACATCTAAATTAGTTACCGACTGATCTACAATTTCCGAAGTTACCGTTGGTCCGCAGGCTCTAAAAGTAATATCATCCAAAGCGATATCATTACCCGGAGCTGCGCCAACTTTATTATTCCGCATTCGGATCACAACAGTATCAACACCCGAAGGGGTTGTAAAAAAGAATCCATACTGCTTCCACACGGCACTGCTTGATAACCCTATATTTCCTGTGTTGTATGTGCCTAAAATTGTTCCGCTCGTATCTTCAATTGTAAAAGTGATATTGGGAGGGCTATTGTCCTGACTTCTCAAAAGATTCATAATCCAGGCAGCAAACTCATAAGTAGTGCCTGCACACAAACCCGAAACCGTATTTTTATAAAAATAATCGGTGGTAGAAAAACTTGCGTTGACTACCATCATATATCCTCCACCTGTATGATCTGTAGTTGTCCACCAAGTACCTGGCGTGTTTGTAGTACTTTCGACAGTATAGGAGCCATCACTGGGAAAATTTGCCGTAGTATAGGTATAGCTCGTAATCCCTGTTCCTAATGCACTTCCGTGAATCGACGTACCCGAACCAAAATCCAATTTAACAACAGGGTCGCCCAAACTGCCTGTACATAATTGAGCATGCAATTGTGGGAATAAAAAAAAGCTAATCAGCAGTGCAATAAGATATTTAGAATTCAAAACAGAGTAGTTTAATTTAAGTAAAACTACCCTATAACAAACTTATTTTCAAAAATCTTATACCAGTCAGCACTATTAATCGATGAAAATTAAATCCTTATCTATTAAAAATACCTTTTAGAAATATAAAAATAGTTCTTTTGTTTAACACCTCTAACTCTCTCCAAAGGAGAAGGAGATAGAATTGGATTATTTTATATTTCTAAACAATATAAACATTCCTAAAAAGCCAATAAGAAACCAGTCTAAAGAAAATTTGTTTTGCAGTTAACATTTTCAACAGATGAGATTTTTTGATTTAAATAATTTCCCAACAAAAAAAGCCAAATTCATGGCTTTTAAAATTATCGCATTTTATTTTTTCTAAAAAACGTTTTGTAAATATATCTGTTTTTTGACTAAATCTTATTCTCAAAAAACTAAGTTTTTGGCAAAGGCGCTCCAACGGCAATATCACAGCGATGTCCTGCCTGCCCATGTGGCGGATTCATTCCTTCTGGAGTTACAACATTTGCTGAACCCGTAGATAATAATGCTGGAACTGGAGGCTGTACCGTAATATTTTTGCTTATTTCACCTGAAGACGGTACAGGTGTTGCCGCTGTAGCTGCAGCAGGTTTTGAATTTAATGGGGCTCCGACTGGAATATCGCAACGGTGATTCGGCTGTCCATGTGGCGGATTCATTCCTTTTGGCGTTACTGTTTTTGCAGCTGCAGATTGTGTTATGGTTTGTACTTGTGGCTGCATTTGCACCTGATTGGGTTGTTGTGGTGGTGTTCCATTAACTGGAGAATTCAATGGTGCTCCAACTGGAATATCACATCTATGATTCGGTTGTCCGTGCGCGGGATTTACACCCGCTGCCACTGATGGAGTCCCAACTGCGTTGTTTTCATGAAATAAATTATGCTGCTGCGGAGCAGGTTGCTGTTCTGTTTGTGCAGTTACCGCAGTTTGCTGAGTAAAAGGCGTGATTACTTTAGGGACAGCTTTAGCCGTTTCCTCATTGTTTTTACAAGAAGTTATTGCAATAGCAGCAACTAAGAAAGTATAGTAAATGGGTTTCATTTGGGAAAATCTATGATATTAAAATCAAATATAACATTTTAATACTAAGCTCCAAAATGGTCTTTTGGTTCCTTTTGAATTGATGATCACAAAAAAAACTATTTTCTCCTTTTAGCCCTGATAGAAGTGGAAATCCTTTTTTTTTTTCTTTAAAAATAAAAAGATTACTTCACTTACTTTTATTTTAAGCGGTGTTCAGTGAACTTTATTTATAACGGATAGCAGGACCCATATTCCTAAAAATGCCAAATGTTATTGCTTCAAAAAATAATTATTATCCTCTAACCAATCTGCTAACCGTTGAGGCCATGTTTTCAAAGTATTGGTTTTTGCTCTATTGCCCATATTAAAAGCATGTCCTCCTTTTGAATACAAATGCATTTCTACAGAAACATTTGCTTTGCGGTAGCCATTGAGCAGCTCTACAATTGGCGAAGAGCAGCACAAATCATCATTGGCAGCTAATAAAAAAACAGGAGGCGCATCGGACTTAATTTCTTTAGGAATAAATAATGGCCCAGGATATATCAATATTTGAAAGTTAGGCTGCGCATCCAGTTTATCTATTTCATTAGAAGCATTTTTAACTGTATTCGAAGAATTGTAAGCCACTAGAGCAGCAACTTCTCCTCCTGCAGAAAAACCCATAACTCCAACTCTGTTAGCATCAATGCCAAAATCTTTGACTTTGCTTCTAATCGTTCTCATAGCTCTTTCGGCATCCTGCTTAACGTGTGTCTCTAACTTATAAACAGAACCCTCTTCCCTAGCCAGCCGATATTTCAATACGAAAGCTGTTACTCCTAATTTATTGAAAAATTCGGCTGCGTCTTTACCTTCTGAGTTGAACACTAAATCCTTATGTCCTCCTCCAGGGCAGATAAGAACTGCCATCCCGTTTGGTTTCTCCGGCAAATAAGCCACTATTGATGGATTGTGAATATTCTTTACCCACCAGTCTTTGGCTTGTTCTGGCTCATTTTTGCGGTTTTCAAAACCTGGTGCACCGTTTTCCCATAATGGAATACTAAATTCTTTTTGCTGTGAATAACCTAAACAGCTAATGGCTAAAAAAATAAAACAAACTATTTTTTTTGTAATCATCTGCATTCCGGTTTAGTATTATATTAAACAATGATGAATTCAAATACTTTAATCCATTTAATTTACTCCATTAAATCTAAAAAACCTGGCTTGCTATTTGCCTGATATTTTCTGATTTGCCCATTGAATAATAATGCAAAACAGGAACTCCTGCTGCTTTCAATTCGATGGATTGCTGAATAGCCCATTCGATTCCTACTTGACGTATCTCGGTATTATTCTTGCACTTTTCTACGGCGTTTATTAAATCTTCAGGTAAATCAATACGGAAAATTTGAGGTAAAATCTGCAAATGTTTTTGTACCGCAATCGGCTTGATTCCAGGAATAATTGGAACAGTAATTCCCATTTCCCTTGCTTTGGCAACAAACTCAAAGTATTTAGCATTGTCAAAAAACATTTGAGTCACGACATAATCGGCACCTGCATCTACTTTCTCTTTCAATCTTTTTAAATCTGATATTAAAGAAGGGGATTCTAAATGCTTCTCTGGATAACCAGCCACTCCAATGCAAAAATCAGCTTTATTATCAATGTCCATAACATCGTGCAAATACTTTCCACAGTTCAATTGATTAATTTGTGAAACCAAATCTACAGCAAAATTATTCCCTCCCGCTTTTGGCACAAAAGACTGTTCGTCTTTCATAGCATCACCGCGAAGTGCCATAACGTTATTGATTCCAAGATAATGACAATCCACCAGCATATACTCAGTTTCTTCTTTGGTAAAACCTCCGCAAAGCAAGTGCGGCACGGTATCTACATTGTATTTGTGCTTTATCGAAGCACAAATCCCCAATGTTCCTGGACGCATTCTGGTTAGTTTTTTATCCAATAAACCATTTCCTTTATCAATGTAAATGTACTCCTCACGAGAAGTGGTCACATCTATAAACGGCGGTTTGAACTCCATCAATGGATCGATATTATCGTATAATTCCTGAATGCTTTTTCCTTTTTGTGGCGGAATAATTTCGAAAGAGAATAATGTTTCTCCTTTGGCGTTTTCTATATGTTGTGTTACTTTCATTTTTTTATAGTTGAAAGTTGATGGTTGGTGGTTGATGGTTGAAAGCCAGCAACTATATCCATTAACTAAATTTTATTTTTATAATAGTTTATAAATCCATTTAAAAGCTTTTTACAACTTTGCATTTGTTCTAGAGCTTTATTAAAATCATTTTCTACAATATATTTTTGATCTAAAGCTAAATAGTATTGTGTTTCTAATTCATATAGAGAACCTCTTGCAATATGCAGAAAGTGCAATGTATCTTTAGACGTTTGCCTGCCACACCCCTCAGCTATATTTGAAGGTATTGAAACAGCCGCTCTTCGCATTTGATTTGTCAAACCAAATAATTCTTCTTTTGGAAATAATTTAGCTGAATCATATAACGAATTCACCAATTTTCTAGCTTCTATCCAAACCTCTAATTTACTGTACTCCTTTTTTTATTTAGTTGTTGGTTGGTAATTATTGGTTGATGGAATGCATTGTATTAGCTTATTAGAAAATCCAGCAACCATCAACTGACAACTAAAACCTAATCTGCAATATTTGGATTCAGCCATTTCATGGCGACTTCGGTTGAAACACTTCTTCGTTTAGCGTAATCAATAACTTGGTCTTCTTTTATTTTTCCAAGACCAAAATACTTGCTTTCCGGATTTCCAAAATAGTATCCCGAAACTGATGAAGCCGGCCACATCGCCATACTTTCAGTCAAGGTCACTCCGATTTCTTTTTCCACATTCAGCAATTTCCAAATCGTTGGTTTTTCCAAGTGATCCGGACAGGCAGGATAACCCGGTGCTGGACGAATTCCTTTATAATCTTCTTCAATAAGTGCTTGTTTACTCAAAACCTCATCGGCCGCATAACCCCAAATTTCTTTACGGATTTTTTCGTGTAAATATTCGGCGAATGCTTCTGCAAATCGGTCAGCCAAAGCTTTGACCATAATTGAATTGTAATCGTCCAAATCCTTTTCAAATTCAGCTGCCCATTCGTCAACGCCAAAACCGGTGGTTACGCAAAACGCTCCCATGTAATCTACTTTTCCGCTTTCTTTTGGAGCAATAAAATCGGCTAATGCGATATTTGGAGCTCCTTTGGTCTTTTGTGACTGCTGACGCAAAGTCAAGAATGTCTGTAATGGTTTTCCGTTTTCATCAGTCAATTCGATATCATCATCATTTATTTGGTTCGCAGGGAAAATTCCATAGATTCCTTTGGCTTGCAATTTTTTCTCTTTCAAAATTACTTCCAACATCGCTTGTGCATCTGCAAAAACAGAAGTCGCTTGTTCACCAACAACTTCATCGGTCAAAATCGCAGGATATTTCCCAAACAATTCCCAAGTCCTGAAAAACGGAGTCCAGTCAATATATGGAACCAACACGTCCAAATCCACTTCAACAATTTGCTCGCCAATAATTTTTGGTTTTACAGGTTCGAAATGCCTCCAATCCAATTGCAATTTATTTTTACGAGCTTGCTCAATCGTCAAGAAATTCTTGTCACGCGAACGGTTCAAGAATGTTTCTCTAAACGCATCGTATTCGGCTCGAATATCGCTTGCATAAATTTTTCTGTTGTGATCCAATAAGTTTCCTGCCACTGTAACGGCTCTCGACGCATCGTTTACGTGAATCACCGTTTGTCTGTATTGAGGGGCAATTTTCACGGCAGTATGAGCACGCGAAGTAGTTGCACCACCAATCATTACCGGAATTTTAATATCTCTTTTATCCAATTCTTTAGCGAGATACACCATTTCGTCCAAAGACGGTGTGATTAATCCGCTCAATCCGATAATATCTACGTTGTGTTCGATAGCGGCAGCAATAATTTTTTCGGGAGGCACCATAACGCCCAAATCTACAATCTCATAATTATTACAAGCCAATACCACCGAAACAATATTTTTACCAATATCGTGTACATCCCCTTTTACGGTTGCCATCAAGATTTTTCCATTCCCTGATTTGTCGCCTACCTGTTTAGCTGCTTCAATAAAAGGCAACAAATAAGCCACCGCCTTTTTCATCACACGAGCTGATTTTACCACCTGCGGCAAAAACATTTTTCCAGAACCAAACAAATCTCCAACGACATTCATTCCCGTCATCAAATTGATTTCGATAACTTCGATAGGTTTTGTGGCAGCCAATCGGGCTTCCTCAACATCAATTTCTATAAATTCGTCTACCCCTTTTACCAAGGAATGCGTGATTCTTTCCTGAACCGTTCCCGAACGCCATTCTTGAACCGCTTTCTCGTTGCTCTTCACATCGCCTTTTACGTTTTCCGCAAAATCCAATAAACGTTCCGTTGCATCGTCGCGTCTGTCCAAGATTACATCTTCAACGTGTTCTAATAAATCTTTTGGGATCTCATCATAAATCGACAGCATTTCCGGATTTACAATCCCCATTGTCATTCCGTTTTGAATGGCGTGGTACAAAAAAACCGAGTGCATCGCTTCTCTCACCGTATCATTTCCTCTAAACGAAAACGAAACGTTGCTCACCCCACCACTTATATGTGCATGCGGTAAATTTTCCCGAACCCATTTGGTTCCCCTAAAGAAATCCAAAGCATTCAAGCGGTGTTCCTCCATACCTGTCGCTACGGGGAATATATTCAAATCGAAGATGATATCTTGTGGTGCAAAATGTACTTTGTTTACCAAAATATCATACGAGCGTTGGCAAATTTCAACTCTACGATCGAAATTATCAGCTTGTCCCACCTCATCAAAAGCCATTACAATAACCGCAGCACCGTAGCGCTTGATTAATTTGGCGTGGTGAATAAATGCCTCTTCTCCTTCTTTTAGCGAAATTGAGTTTACCACACATTTTCCTTGTACGACTTTCAAACCAGCCTCAATGATTTCCCATTTCGAGCTGTCAATCATAATGGGCACACGAGAAATATCCGGCTCGGCAGCAATCAAATTCAGGAATTTGGTCATCGCATAAACGCCGTCCAGCATTCCCTCATCCATATTAATATCGATGATCTGCGCTCCTCCTTCTACCTGCTGTCTAGCAATATCAAGTGCTTCCTCATATTTTTCTTCCTTGATTAATCTCAGGAATTTTCTAGATCCCGTTACATTGGTACGTTCCCCAATATTCACAAATACGCTTTCGGGCGTAATGATTAAAGGCTCTAATCCTGATAATACAAGGTTTCTTCTATGTTCTTTCATTTCTTTTTGAGTTACTAAGTTCCTAAGATACTCAGGTTCTAAGTTTTTATTATTTTGTCCACAGCTTAAAAAACTGTAGCTATATTTTATTTTAATTTCAATCTATTTTGGGCGTGTCCCTCCAGAAAAAGTCGGGTCGGGCTATTCGTTCCCGCTTTTCTTCTTGATAAAAAAATCAAGAAAAAAGAGCTCCACTGCTATCCCTCACGCGGGCAATGTGCAATTCCACATCATTTTCATTTAATGCATTAAACTCCATTGCAACAAAATGTATCGTTCCTATGGAACTCATCCACTTCTCCACCCCGCTTGTCATTCCGACGGAGGAGGAATCTTCGTTGGTTACTCACGTTGCGGAGATTCCTCCTCCGTCGGAATGACAAACTAGACTTAATTGTCTTTGCAGACACGAGCGGAACGCTCGCGCTAATAAAGAAAAATATTTATTCTAAACTATTAATAAACCTGAATAAATTTTCCGTTTGAAGTAATTGAAACTCCGTTAAATCAAAAAAATCGTCCATTTCTTTTGCTTCCTTAAGTCTGTGTCTTGCAATTTCATAATATAGACAATCTTCTAAACAACTCAGTCCAAGATTTCAAATTTGTTTCTTTTTCAAAATTCCCTTGACTATGAATAGAATCAATTACTATAAAATCTGTAAAAAACAATATCACATTTTCTTTTAAAACTTGCTCTAAAGATCTAGAACTTAAAGACCATCCATCAAAGGCATTTTTAATTCGTTCGAATCCTTCTCCTTGCTTAACAAGCATAAAAAAATCGTGCGACTTAATTCTTATTGGATTTTCTCTATCGATTTTATCATACCAAACTACATTAAGCTCTTTATAATTATAACTTTCTTTAGTAACATCACATTGAAAAAGAGTTTCTTCAATCCATTTTGGAATACTTGTGTTTTTCATAAATTATTTTTAAAAAAATTACTTACCTAACAATACGAATTTGTAAACTCTATCCTTTTTCAAATTATTAATTACATCACCGCAGTCGAAACTCTCGGTTTATAATTCTTAGCAATATCAGCAATCAATTTGATATGCTTTGGGGTTGTACCGCAACAACCGCCTATGATGTTTATTAAATTATCGTCTAAATATTCTTTGATGAATGCCTGCGTTTGTTCAGGCGTTTCGTCGTATTCTCCAAAAGCATTGGGCAATCCTGCGTTCGGGTGCGCTGAGATATTAAATGAGGTATTGTGTGATAAAGTCTGTAAATATGGCTTCAATAAATCAGCACCAAGGGCACAATTGAATCCCACGCTCAACAACGGAATATGCGAAACCGAAACCAAAAAGGCTTCTACCGTCTGTCCAGAAAGTGTTCTTCCCGAAGCATCGGTAATCGTTCCAGAAACCATAATTGGAATATCAAGATTGCGTTCTTCTTTTACTTGCTCGATTGCAAAAAGTGCTGCTTTGGCATTTAATGTATCAAAAATAGTTTCTACCAAAAGTAGATCGCAGCCGCCATCCATTAAGGCTTCTACTTGTTGTTTGTAAGCAATGCGTAAATCATCAAAAGTTACGGCTCTGTAACCTGGATCGTTTACGTCTGGCGACATACTTGCCGTACGGTTTGTCGGACCTATTGAACCGGCAACAAAACGAGGCTGGTTTGGATTTTTGGCAGTGAATTCATCGGCTACTTCACGGGCAATTTTTGCCGATTCGTAATTCAATTCATAAACGTATTCTTCCAGGTAATAATCCGCCATTCCAATGGTGGTTCCAGAAAAAGTATTGGTTTCTACTATATCGGCACCTGCCTCAAAATAAGCAGCGTGAACGTCTTTGATCGCTTGAGGCTGCGTTATGGACAATAAATCATTGTTCCCTTTTAGCGGATGCGGAAAATCTTTGAATCTTTCGCCTCGAAAATCTTCTTCAGAGAAATTATAACGCTGCAGCATGGTTCCCATTGCTCCGTCGAGCACGAGTATTCTCTTTTTTATTTCTTCTTGAATTGTTGACATAACTTATTTTAAATCGCTAAGGCGCAAAGGCGCTAAGCTTTTTGATTACTATTTTTCCAAAAATTCCTAATTCTGGCTCTTTAGCCCCGATTACAGTGAAAATCCTTTTTTGTCTCGTTTTTTAACGAGACAAAAAAGATTGCAACGGAAAGCGGGAACATTGACTGCAAAAAATGCGCCAATCATTCGCTCTAAAAAATTATCTAAATGTTAATCAGGAAAAGGTTTGAAAAATACATGATGTATCTTGTGTTATCTATCCGCGCGATGCGTGGTAGAATGTAGCACCTTTCTCGTAAGGACGGGAGGTTGCTAAGGTTTCATTGGGTCTTTTCCCTCCGCCTTTCGTGATAACGTTCAATAAAATTAGGAACGGTGCAAAGTTATGAAATAGCCTTGCCACTTGCAAGTATTTTTTTCTTAGATTCTGAGACGTTAAGTTGCTAAGATTCTAAGGTAAAATGATAAATAAAAAAGCCCAAACTATATTGCAAGTTTGAGCTTTTTTAAAATCTTAGCTTCTCAGCTTCTTAGTAACTCAGCAACTTAAACGATTGCTTTCACCACTGCTTTTGGAGCTTCTTTACGAGTACCGTCGAATCCGTCAACTCCGGAAACGGTGGTGTATTTCATAACATATTTTTTACCAGGATTGATGATTTGGTAAGCCGCCTGGCACATTAATGTGGCTTCGTGGAATCCGCAAAGAATCAATTTTAATTTTCCTGGGTATGTGTTTACGTCACCAATGGCGAAAATTCCAGGAATGTTGGTTTGGTAATCCAAGGCGTTGTTTACTTTAATTGCATTTTTTTCGATTTCTAACCCCCAGTGTGCGATTGGACCTAATTTTGGCGTCAATCCAAAAAGCGGAATGAAGAAATCGGTTTTGATGTTTTGGTGTGCACCGTCCTCATCAACATCTACAGATTCTAAATGTTCATCTCCATTTAATCCAATAACTTCGCCCGGTGTAATCATTTTAATTTTCCCTGCGTTTTTCAGTTCCTGTACTTTTTCTACAGAATCAAGAGCTCCTCTAAATTCGTTTCTGCGGTGAATTAAAGTTACCTCTGATGCAACGTTGGCTAAGAAAATACTCCAGTCCAAAGCGGAATCTCCACCTCCAGAAATCACGACTCTTTTGTCTCTGAATTTTTCCGGATTCTTGATAAAATATTTCACTCCTTTATCTTCGTAAAATTCGATATCTTCAATTAATGGTTTTCTTGGTTCAAAACTTCCCAATCCTCCAGCAATAGCTACAACAGACGCATGGAATTTCTTTCCTTTATTGGAAGTAACAATAAAACTTCCGTCTTCTTGTTTTTCGATAGTTTCTGCACGTTCGCCAAGAGTGAATCCTGGTTCGAACTGCTTGATTTGTTCCATTAAATTATCCACCAAATCACCAGCCAATACTTCAGGGAAGCCTGGGATATCGTAGATAGGTTTCTTAGGATATAATTCTGAAAGCTGTCCTCCTGGTTGTGGTAATGCATCAAGAATATGACATTTTAATTTTAATAATCCTGCTTCGAAAACGGCGAATAGACCTGTTGGCCCGGCTCCTATTATAAGTATGTCTGTTTTTACCATTATATTTAAATTTACTTCTTTTTTTATTACTATTTTTATTTTGTGTGCAAATGAACGAATGATTTCAATTTCTAAACATGACTATTGTCAGATAATTTTATCCACTATTTAAAAACCTCACCCTAACTCCTCTCCAAAAGAGAAGAGAGCCTGATGAAGCTTCATTCGTTATTTTTGTTTTATTTTATTCTTTTTTCTATTCTCTTTATTCTGGTTTCTGCTTTCTGAAATCTTCTTACTTCTTTAAGCCCTTTGTGATTTCATTCATTTTTTGAACTTTTTCTTCGAAATCACCTTTTAGAGTTTTTCTGTATTCATTCAAATTTTCGACCATTTTATTAATATCCTCCGGAATTACTTCTTCAAAAAACTCGCGTAATCTTTTGGCAGTTGTTGGCGATTTTCCGTTGGTTGAAATCGCTATTTTTACATTTCCTTTGGTTACAATTCCTCCCAAATAATAATCGCATAAATCGGGCGTATCGGCAATATTGCAAATCAAATAACGCTTTCGAGCTAACTCATAAATCCTTTTATTGACTTTCAAATCATCGGTGCAAGCGATAACCATGTGTCGTTTTTTCAGCATTTTTTTCCTGAACTTCGCTTGGGTCAATTTAACTGAAGGATGTTTTTCGACTAATGCTTCTAATTCGGGCAAAAACTTTGTCGCCACTACCTCAACATTTGCATTGGGACTGGATTTTAACATAAATGACAGCTTTTCCAAACCAACGTTCCCACCACCTACAATAAGTACATTGATGTTATGCAGTTTTAAAAAAATCGGATATAATTCGTTTCTTTCCATTATAATTTTATTCCAGCAGATACAAATTCTTCGTAAAAACCTTTTAGTTTATTGCTTTCTTTGACCACTTCTCCAATTACGATAATCGCTGGTGAACTTAATTTATTTTCAGCAGCCACTTCTTGAATAGTATCAATGATTCCCGCTCCTATCTTTTCGCTTAGTGTCGTTCCGTTTTGAATAATCGCTACTGGGGTTTCACCTTTGCCTTCTTTTTGAAATAACTCCACAATTTGTGACAGTTTACTCATTCCCATCAAAATCACAACCGTTGCAGACGATTGCGCCGCCAAAACTACATCTGCAGATAATTCTCTGTCCGAAGTTGTTCCTGTAATTACCCAAAAACTTTCTGAAACGCCTCTTTTTGTAATCGAAATGCCTTGACTCGCTGGCACCGCAATTACCGACGAAATTCCAGGAACCACAAATGTAGGAATTCCAAAACTTTCAGCATATTCTATTTCTTCGCTTCCTCTTCCAAATACAAAAGGGTCTCCACCTTTTAGGCGCACCACATTCCCATACGTTAACGCATTATCAACAATCAATTGATTGATCTGGTCTTGCGTGTAGGCGTGATTGCCAATTTGTTTTCCAACAAAAATCTTGATGGCATTGTGAGGAGCATGACTCAATATTTCTGCATTAGCCAAAGCATCATACAAAACCACGTTCGCTTCAGCCAGTGCATTTACACCTTTTAGCGTAAGTAAATCTGGATCTCCAGGGCCTGCACCAACTAAAGTTACTTTTGGTTTTATTGTATTAAGCATCAGCTAAATCTTTGGCTCTATACGTTTCAATTTTTTCGAAAAATACAATTCCCTGCTCAATATATGCTTTTGCAAAAGCTTCAGAAGCCTGAACTTTATTGATTTGATAAACCAATTCCACAAAAGTTGAATCCAATTGAATTTTATTGCTTTCGATAAAAACTTTATCAAATAAATCTACAATTCCAGCGTGGTTATTTGTTTTTTCATTTTCAGAAAGCAACAAAGCTTTTGCCCCGTTTACAAATCCTGCATAAGCATGATAAATTGCATCAGACCATTTTCCTTCATTGAAAGATTCTTGTGCAAACGTTAATTTATCTTTTGCTTCTAATAATAAAGTAGCCACTAAATCAATAACAACACCTGCACATTCACCAACTCCGACTGCTTTTACATAGTTATCAGCATTACCCCAATCTACGAAATCAGCTTCGGTCAAATTAGTTACATCGGCTAATGGTTTCAAAAATTCATAGAAATATTTTTCTCCTTTAGCATCATAATAATTCAGGAATGACTGTCCGTTTCCGTTGGCTTCAAAATCATTTAAGATATAACGCAAAGCATCTGGTCCTCTTCTGCTTGGAATTTTAATTACTTTATCGGCAAAACGTCCTTCTCCATTTCCTAATCTTCCTCCTCCCAATAAAACCTGTAACGCTGGCGCCACTAATTTTCCTGAGTTGATAGACATTCCTTGGAAACCAATTGCGGACATATTGTGCTGTCCGCAGGCATTCATACAACCGCTGATTTTGATTTCAATTTCTTGGTTGTTGCTGTATTGCGGATATTCTGCTTTGATTACTTTTTCTAATTCATCTGCTATTCCGGTACTGCTCGCAATTCCTAAGTTACAAGTATCTGTACCTGGACAGGCAGTAATATCACCAATAGTATTATAGCCTAAAGCTGCCATATCCAATTTGGCTAATTCTTGGTAAAAGAAAGGTAAATTTTCTTCTTTAATATTACGGATAACAATGTTTTGCCTTAATGAAAAACGCAGTTCATTTGCACCATAATTTTTAATCAAATCTGCTAATAATCTCGCTTTATCAGTATAAAAATCTCCTAATAAAACTTTGATTCCAATAGCAAAATAACCTTCCTGCTTTTGAGCAATTACATTTGATTTTTTCCAAGCTTCATAAGCAACGGCATCTTCAACTGTTACTTGCGGCACTTCTAATAATGGATCAGAGATTGGTCCATCAAAAGCAGTTGTGTCAATTTCGTATGTTTCAAAAGCGATTGCTTTTTTCTCTTTTTCAACCAAATCAAGGAAAACATCTCTTCCCATTTCTTTGATTAAGAATTTCATACGGGCTTTCATTCTTTTGGCACGCTCACCGTATCTGTCAAAAATACGAATGATGCCTTCAGCCGTTGGAATGATTTGGTTAACAGGAATAAATTCTGAAAGCAATTCAGCGTGAGCAGGCTGTGAACCTAAACCACCGCCAAAAACTACTTTAAATCCGCGTTCGCCATTTACAATTTTTGGAATAAACCCTAAATCGTGCAAATAACTCAAAGCAGTATCTTCATCAGATGACGAGAACGAAATTTTGAATTTACGTCCCATTTCCTGACAAATAGGATTTCTTAATAAATACTGAAACATCCCATGTGCATAAGGCGAAACATCAAACGGTTCGTTTACATCTACACCAGCCAATTCGCTTCCTGTAATGTTACGCACAGTGTTTCCGCAAGCCTCACGCAAAGTAATATCGTCTTTGGCTAATTCAGACCAAAGCTCAGGGGTCCTGTCTAAACTCACATAGTGAATCTGAATATCCTGACGTGTAGTGATATGCAGACGTCCTGTAGAATATTTATCTGATACTTCAGTGATTCTCTTCAATTGTTCGCTAGTCACTTTTCCGTAAGGCAACTTAATACGGATCATCTGCACGCCTTCTTGACGCTGACCGTAAATTCCGCGTGCTAAACGAAGACTGCGAAAACGCTCATCATCAATTTGTCCGTTACGGAACGAATAAATCTTTTTCTCTAAATCGATAATCTCTTTTTGGACAATCGGGTCTTCTATTTCTGTTCTAAAACTTTGCATATTTTCTTTTCGCTTTAGGCTTTAAGCAATAAGCTTTAGGCTCTTGCACACCTTGTTATACATTTTCACTAAAAGCTTACAGCCTAGGGCTTATTGCTTGTTACTTTTTCTTATTTAATAAAACCAACTCCTGCTGTTGTGTTGGTTGCCGCATCTATTAAAATGAAGGCTCCATTAGATTTGTTATCATTGTAAGCATCAAAATAAATAGCCTTACTCAATTTAATGGTCACTTCTCCAATTTCATTTATAGCTAATTGAGTTGCTGGAGTAACTCCTGAATAATCAGTGGCAATTACATTTTTTACGCTGTCAATTTTTGCCAAAACTCTATTAGTATTGTGCTGTACAAAATATTTTGCACCTGCCACTAATTTTTTACTGTCCATCCAACAAACCGTTGTTGTGATATCTTTTTCTACTCTAGGAAGCTCGTTTGATTTTACAATCATATCGCCTCTAGTCACATTAATATCATTCTCTAATTCGATAGTCACTGACGAACCAACACTAGCTTCATCAAATTGCTGGTCGAAAAAGTGAATATTAGTCACTTTCGATTCTGTCAAAGAAGGAAGAACCGTTACTGCATCTCCAACTTTAATATTGTTTCCATATAATTTTCCAGCATATCCTCTAAAATCATGGTATTCCTCCGTTTTTGGACGAATTACTGTTTGAACTGGGAAACGGGCTTGTCCATTATCGTAAATATCTTTTGGTTCTAAGCCTTCCAAATGCTGCAGGATAGTTTGTCCTGTATACCAAGGCATTTTTCCTAATGTTTCTACCACATTATCTCCTGTCAAAGCACTTAACGGAATGTAACTTACGTTTTGTTCTTTATAGGCGCTTTTTGCATTTAATGCTTGAAAATCAGTTTTGATTTTATTAAAAACTTCTTCTGAATAATCAACCAAATCCATTTTATTAATCGCAACAATCACATCTTTTACTCTCAATAGATTATTGATAAAAAAGTGACGGTACGTTTGCTCAATAACTCCTTTACGGGCATCGATCAAAATAATGGAAACCTGTGAAGTCGAAGCACCGGTAACCATGTTACGAGTATATTCTACGTGACCCGGAGTATCGGCAATGATGTAACTTTTTTTAGCTGTAGAAAAATAAATATGCGCTACATCTATTGTAATTCCCTGTTCTCTCTCGGCAACCAAACCATCGGTTGCCAATGAGAAATCTAAGTAATCGTATCCTTTTTGTTTACTGCTTTTTTCTATTGCTTCAATTTTATCTGTAGTCAATGATTTTGTATCGTATAATAATCTCCCGATTAAAGTACTTTTCCCGTCATCTACGCTTCCTGCTGTTGCTATTTTTAAAACTTCCATTCTCTTTATTAGTTATTGGTTGTTGGTTGTCGGTTGTTGGATTTTCACACCAGAAACTAAACCACTCAAAATATTAAAACTTCTTTTTATGAAATTGGCTTCGATTTTATCATTGAACTATCAACTAAAAACCATCAACCAACAACATTTTTCTAAAAGTATCCTTGTTGTTTTCTTTTTTCCATTGCTGCCTCAGAACGTTTGTCATCAATTCTGGCTCCTCTTTCAGAAATGGTCGAAGAACGAATCTCTCCAACTACTTCCTGAATGGTTGCTGCATAAGACTCAACTGCTGCTGTACAGCTCATATCCCCAACAGTTCGGAAACGAACAATTCTTTCTTCGACTTGTTCATCTTCTTCTTGGTACACATAAGGAGAATGCGACCAAATTAAACCATCTCTCAAAAAAACTTTACGCTTATGCGAAAAATAAATCGATGGAATTTCGATTTGTTCTTGCTCGATATAACTCCAAACATCCAATTCGGTCCAGTTTGAAATTGGAAAAACACGTACGTTTTGACCATTTTCAATTTTTCCATTCAATAAATCAAATAATTCAGGGCGCTGATTTTTTTCATCCCATTGACCAAAATCATCACGAACAGAAAAAATACGTTCTTTGGCTCTTGCTTTTTCTTCATCACGACGCGCTCCGCCTATACAAGCATCAAATTTGAATTCTTCAATAGCATCTAAAAGCGTAGTAGTCTGCAGACTGTTTCTGCTGGAATATTTTCCAGATTCTTCAACCACCTTACCTTGGTCAATAGCATCCTGCACATTACGAACGATTAATTCTAATCCTAATTCGGCTACTAATTTATCTCTAAATTCAATTGTTTCTGGGAAATTGTGTCCTGTGTCTACGTGTAGCAGCGGAAAAGGAATTTTTGCCGGGAAAAATGCTTTTTGCGCCAAACGCACTAACGTGATTGAATCTTTACCGCCTGAAAAAAGCAAAACGGGTTTGTCAAATTGAGAAATCACTTCTCTGAATATGTAAATCGCTTCGCTTTCTAAAGCATTTGTTTTTAAAACTGAACTCATTATTATTTGGTAATTTGTTTATTTGTTTATTCGGCTAAACGATCAAACATATAAACGATTAAACTTTTTTATTTTTGGTGTAAACCGCATTCTTTATGACTGGATTCCCATGACCATCTTCCTGCCCTGATGTCTTCTCCCTCGACAATGGCTCTCGTGCATGGTGCACAGCCAATACTCACAAAACCTTTTTTGTGCAAAGCATTTTGAGGAACATTATTCTCATCAATATATTTTTGAACATCAGCCAAACTCCATTTCAATAATGGATTGAATTTTATAATATTGAAATGAGCATCATATTCAAAGGCTGCCAAATCATTTCTGTTTTCGGATTGTTCAGCACGTAAACCGGTAATCCAAATTTCATTTCCTTTCAAAGCTTTGGTCAATGGCGCTACTTTTCGAATAAAACAGCATTCTTTTCTGTTCTCCACCGATTCGTAAAAGCTGTTCGGCCCTTTTTTATTCAACAAATTTTCTACATCGCTAGCTTCAGGAAAATAAGTTTGAATAGCTACTTTGTATTTTTTTATTGTTCTATGAAAAACATCATAGGTTTCCTGGAATAATCTGCCGGTATCCAATGTAAAAATATTAATCGGCAACTCATTTTTGGCAATCAAAGCGGTTATAACCTGATCCTCTTGGCCAAATGAAGTCGAAAAAACAACTTTCCCTTTGTACTCATTAGCCAAAAAAGCTAAGGTTTCCTCAATGGAAAAACCTGCTGTTTTCTCTAATAAAGTATTTGCTATTGCTGTGCTCATTTTTATTCTTGCTTTTAATTTTAAATCTATTACCCTATCGGGTTACTAGATTACTTTGCAAAAGTACTACTTTTTTTTAAATTCAAAATAAATTTTAAATAAATTTTATAAATTTAGAATGCAATGTCTGCCAGAGTGTTGCTTTCAAGAACCTTAAGCGTATTGTCCCTAACCTGAGTCATTAAGCGTCGTGCGGCACAAGTCGTCTCGTCATCACAATCATCACATTTTTCATAAAAATTGTGACTTGCGCAAGGAAGCAGTGCAATTGGCCCTTCGAGGATGCGGTATACTTTGGCCATACTGATATCTTTTGGATCTTTTATCAAGTAATAACCTCCGCCTTTTCCTTTTTTTGCCCCCAGAAAACCAGAATTTCGGAGCAATAATAATATACTTTCCAAAAATTTAATCGAAATATGTTCATTTTTAGCGATTTCAGCAATTTGAACTGGCGTATTATCTTTCTGGCGTGCCAAAAAGGTAAGGGCTTTTATTCCGTATTTTGTTTTCTTTGAAAGCATTTAAAATGTTTTTATTATAAGAATTAAATCACATTGAATTATGTCTACGAAACTACAAACTTTATCCTTTTATCAGCAAATTGTATGAAACTATTTTAAAATTTCGGCACAAATTGAATTTGTAAATTCTTTTTCAGTATAAAAATCGTGTTTCTCATTTTTTATAATCTCATAATCTAACGAATGTGATTCAAACCAGTTCTTGTTTGGTTTGTTATTATCGTTTTCCCCATAATAGAGCTTTATTGCTCCACTAGGAATTTCATTCTCATACCGCAATCTTGTTGATGAAACAGCAAATAAATTTCTAATATTCAATCCCTTCAAAGCCGATTTCCAAGCAATTGTTCCGCCAATACTAAATGCTAAAACATCAATCTCATTCTTTTCAGCTTTCAAAAGATTCTCAACAGCCTTTTCAATTCCGCCATTAACAAACTGACTATGGAGATTTTTTTCGGTATAATCGGTTTTATCAATTTCTCCCAATTCACAGCAATCATAATATTGAATTTCGAAATTGCCTTCCAATAGTTCAATATAATATAAAACCCAGTCCGTTTTTTCTTTTCCCCACAAATCCGATAAAATGATTAATCTTGGTTTCATATGATCAGAGAAAAATGTGAATCAAATGTCAAAAAAAGTAAATGATGATTAACATTTTAGAAAACAATACAAATCTGCAATCTAAAATCGTCAATCATCATTCTAAAATTAATATTATTTAAGAAAGCGCCTGCTCCAAATCAGCAATGACATCTTCTACAGTCTCCAGCCCTACGGACACACGTACCAATCCATCGGTAATGCTAACTGCCAAACGCTCTTCAACAGTCAGTTTACTGTGCGTTGTTGAGGCTGGATGCGTTACAATGGTCCTCGTATCTCCTAAATTTGGCGATAATGAACACAATCTTATTTTATCCAAAAATGCTCTTCCTGCTTCTATTCCTCCTTTGATTTCAAAGGCAACAATATTCCCTCCTAATTTCATTTGCTTTTTGGCAATTTCGTATTGCGGATGCGATTTTAGGAACGGGTATTTTACGCTGTTTACCTTTGGATGATTTTCCAAAAACTCGGCCACTTTCAATGCATTTTCACAATGTCTTTCGACGCGAATGGCTAAAGTTTCCAAACTTTTAGACAATACCCAAGCATTAAAAGGAGATAATGATGGGCCTGTAAGTCTAGAAAACAGGTAAATATCTTTTATCAAATCAGCATTTCCAACGGTGATTCCGCCCAATACTCTTCCTTGTCCATCAATCAGTTTAGTTGCAGAATGCACTACCAAATGCGCTCCCCATTTTATCGGCTGCTGAACATACGGCGTGGCAAAACAGTTGTCGATAATCAAAATCAGATTATGCTTTTTGGCAATGGCTCCCAAAAGTTCCAAATCAATAATATCAACCGCTGGATTAGTTGGAGATTCTGCAAAAAGTATCTTCGTATTTGGCTTTATAAAACCCTCAATCGTTTCTGGTTTTGTAAGATCAAAATAAGAAGTTTCGATATTCCACTTTGGAAAATAATTCACAAACAAAGAATGAGTTGCCCCAAAAACACTGCTGGCAGAAACAATATGATCACCTGATTTCAACAAAGCCACAAAAGTAGAATACACTGCAGCCATACCCGATGCAAATGCGAAACCTGCCTCAGCACCTTCCATCGCACAAATTTTATCAACGAATTCGTTGGTATTTGGATTGCTGTATCGGCTGTAAATATTACGGTCTTTCTCATCTGCAAAAGAAGCACGCATGTCTTCAGCATCTTCAAATACAAAACTAGACGTTAAGTAAAGAGGCACTGAATGCTCTAAAAATTGTGTTCTTTCTAATTGGTTACGGATGGCTTGAGTTTCAAAACCAAATTCTTGTTCGTTCATTTTAATTTGTTTATGGTTAATAGTTGTAGTTGTTGAAATATCTATACCTTTCAACTAAAAACCTATTTCGTTTTATTTTACTATTCTTTTAACTATTTCTACATTTCATCACTTAGCGACTGGCAAATCTTTTCGCATTCAATAATTCAATCAAATTTTGTTTTTTTAAATTCCACTCTTCATCAATGATACTGTAAAATGCTGAATTCCTTTTTGTTTTATTATGTCGTAGCATTTCATTCCTTAAAACTCCTTCAAATTGTCCTCCAATTTTTTCAATTGCTTTTCGTGAACGTAAATTATTTTCATCAGTTTTTAATTGCACTCTTACAGTTTTCAATTCTTCAAAGCAATGTGTCAATAATAAAAGTTTACATTCCAAGTTAACTTCTGTAGCCCAATAATTTGGATCTAACCAAGTGGCACCTATTTCTAATTTTTGATGTTGTTGTTGAATATCTAAATAACTTGTACTTCCTATTATTCTGCTGTCCTCTTTTTGAAAAATCACAAATGGAAAACGAGTATAATTTTCTCTTTCCTTTAATGTCATGGTATAAAATCCATAAAAACGATTTGAATCTGTTCCGTCAAAAGGATAGAATTCCCAAATTCTTTTGTTTTTTGCTAAAGCCTCAAGTTCAACCAAATGACTTTCTTCTAATGAAATTAGCCTAACTGTTTGTCCTTCAAGAACTATCGGATATTTTATCCAAGTCATACTTTCAATATTAATTTATATTTCTACATTGAATTGCTCTACTAATATATAACCAAAACTGACTCACATTCAATTACTTAGTTAATTCCACTCCGTTCAAAACTACTTTATAATGTATTGTTGCTGTTGGCTCTACCGTTTTAGAAACTGAGCAATATTTATCAAAAGACAATTGAGCCGCTTTGGCCGCTTTATCTTCTTTAATATTTCCTTCCAATGAAAAAACCACGTAAATATCTTTGAATGGTTTTGCTTCGCCTACTTGAACGCGTTCTCCCTCGACCTCAGCTTTGAAAGAGGTAATTTCCTGACGCTGTTTTTTTAGAATCGAAATCATATCAATACCGCTGCATCCAGCAACGCCCATTAATACTAATTCCATTGGGCTTGGCCCCATATTATTCCCTCCAAATTCAGGTCTAGCATCTATATTTACAATATGTCCACGCTCGTTTTTTAATTCAAAATGGAAGTTTTCGTTTACTCTGTCTAATGTTATTTTCATTGTTATTTTTTTTTAAATCTAAATTCAAAAATCATTAATCTGCAATCTTAAATCATTACCCTTTATCCGACAATCTCAAAATATCTCCAAAAACCCCTCTGGCTGTAACCGCCGATCCAGCCCCTGCAMCTTGAATAACGATTGGTCGGTCTCCATAAGATTCTGTGTAAATTTCGAAGAACGAATCCGAACCTTTCAATCCTCCCAAAGCGGTGTCTTTTGGAACTGATACCAGTTTTACTTCCAGATTCCCTTTGTCGTTTTGCAAATCGCCCGATAATTCTCCAATGTATCGCAACACATGATTTGGTTTTTGATCTGCTTTAATTTTAGCATAAATCGGATCAAACTCTGTTAATTTGTTTAAGAAATCGAAAACATCGCCTTCGCGTAAATGCTCAGGAATTAAATTCTGAATCGAAATCTCCTCAAATTCGTTTTGCAGATCTAATTCTCTGGCCAAAATCAATAATTTTCTTCCTACGTCGTTTCCGCAAAGATCTTCTCTTGGGTCTGGCTCGGTGTAACCATTATCGATGGCTTCTTTTAATATTTCGCTGAACGAAGCATCTTTCGCAGAGAAATTATTAAACAAATAGCTCAAAGTTCCCGAGAAAACACCTTTTATCTTAGTAATATTTTCACCCGATAAATGCAATAATTTTATTGTATCAATCAATGGCAAACCTGCGCCTACGTTCGTTTCATACAAATATGTTTTTTGGTTGTCTTCCAATACTTGTCTCAACTCTTTGTAAAATGAGTAACTCAATGTATTGGCTACTTTATTGGACGAAATCAAGTCAAAACTGTTTTCTGCCAATTTGATATAATTTTCAACAAAAGCAGTACTTGCCGAGTTGTCAATCGCTATTAAATTCTCCAAATGGTGCTCATTCGCATAAGCAATAACATCATCAATAGTATAGGAAGTTCCATTCGTTTGAATTTCATTTCTCCAATTTGGGGAAACACCATTTTTATTCAGAAGAATACTTTTAGAATTCGCAATCGCAAAAACATTCAGTTTAATTCCTTTGCGTTTCTCGATAGCTCCAGCCGATTCTAAAATTTGGTTAATCAGCGTTCCTCCTACCAATCCGTGTCCGAAAACTGCAATATTGATTTTTTTGGAAACCCCAAAAATTTCACCGTGAATTACATTCAAAGCTTTGTTCAACTCCGATTTCTTCACCACCAAACTCACGTTTTTGCCCGTAACCGTGTTGTTGAAAAGGATAGGGACAATTTTATTTTTGATTAAAGCCGTGTAGGGTTTGTGAAAAGTACTCAAATCCTGACCGATTATCGAAATTACCGAAACATTGTCGGTAACCGTGATTTTATTAACGTCTTTGGAATAAAAATCATTTTCAAATTCTCGTTCCAATTCAATCATCGCACGGGTTGCTTTATCCGCATCAACTACGATCCCAATTCCTCTTTCGGATGAACCTTGCGAAATGATGCTAACGCTAATTTCATTGTCTCCCATCACTTTAAAAATACGGGCATCAACACCTGTTTTTCCTAGCAATCCTCTTCCTTCCAAATTCACCAAAGCCACATTTTCCAGAACTGAAAGCGTTTTAATTCCCTCTTTATTGGCATTTGAAGTAATTAACGTCCCTTGATTTTCGTGATTGAATGTGTTCAAAATACGAAGGGGAATATTTTTTTCCAACAAAGGAATGATTGTCTTTGCATGCAGAATTGTTGCCCCAAAATTAGCCAGCTCATTGGCTTCGTTAAAAGTCAAATGGTCTATTTTTTTGGCATCAAAAACTAGGTCAGGGTTTGCTGTATAAATTCCGTCAACGTGTGTATAATTTTGAAGTTCTGTCGCATCCAGATAATTAGCCAGCAACGAAGCCGTGTAATTACTGCCGTTTCTTCCCAATGTTGTTGCTTCATTTTTACTATTGGAACCAATAAAACCGGTAACAACGTTCACCGTTTCCCCATTATGTTCCTTAAAATATGCCACCACATTTTTCTTCGAAAGCTGTTCAACAGGTTGTGCATCTCCGTAATTAGAGTCCGTTTTTATCAATTCTCTCGTGTCCGAAAAATTAGCTTTTATGCCATTTTTAATTAAAATAGCCGTAAGCAGTTTAGCCGAAATCAACTCTCCTTTGGACAGTACTTCGTCCTTAATTTTCACGCTGTAATCCCCAATCAGGCTCACGCCTTCAAAAAGTTTTTCCAGTTTACCAAACTCTTCAGACAAATCCACATCGTCGTAAACATCCTGTTGGTATTTTTTAAAATCTTCAAAAAGCGGTTTATAATTTCCGTTTTTCGAAGCCAAAGCCAATATATCTTCCAGTTCGTCCGTTGCATTTCCACGTGCCGAAACCACAACTGCAATCTGCTCTCCGTTATTCACTTTATCGGCAATAATTGCCACAACCTTATTGATTCCGTCTCCGTTTGACAAAGACTTACCTCCAAATTTTAATATTTTCATTATCTTATTTTTTTAAAGCTAAAACTTCGTTTCAACCGTTTTTTTTTATCAGTAATAAAACCTTATTTCTATTTAATTATCTTCAGTTGGGCGTGCCACCATTAGGAAAAGGGACCAACCCATTATTGCATTCATTCGGTCCCTTTTCCTAATACTGTCGGGCTATCCGTGCTACTTCGGTAGCTTACTTTTATCCCTCACGTGCGTGACCAAGAACCTTTTCGTTTAACAAGAACCTTTTATTTCCTAATTAAAAACCTCTTTTATAATTTCTAAATAAATATTGGTGCTATCCAAGCAATTGAAGTTTTTATTTCCTCATCATTCCATTTAAATTCAATATCTGAAAGACATTTCACTTTTTCTTTTGAAGACACTTCATCAATTGGAAAATCATCCCCTTTTCTGTATTTCGTATTTTTATACGTTTTGAAATTCAGAGCTTTTCTTTTATTTCCTTCCAGAACATATCCCCTTTCATCTGTTGTCAACAAAAAGACTCCAAAATCTATTTTACCATGATTCACTAAATAGCTAAGTCTCTTTATGTCGTTGATTATTTTTATTCTTGTTTGAGTATGATTCGAATTACCTTTTGAGTTCTTTTTAGGAAATTTGAATTCTAATCCAATCTTTTTGTTTTGATATTCAAAGTACAAATCCAAATAAGTACCATCTGAAAAATCTTTGAATAACTGTCTTTCAAAATCAATAATCTCAACCTCCTCCTTTAAACTTTCCTTCAGAAGCCAAGCAAATCGAAATACCATAGCTTTTTCGCTAGAAAAACGACTTTTATTACTTTTCATCTCCTTTGCTAATCCTTCCCACAATTCCGAAATCAAATCAATCAATTTGTCTTTATCCAGCTTTACAAGTTCTTTTTTTATAGCTATTAATTCCATAAGTTCTAATTAAAAACTCCTTTAAGAATTTGATCCAGTTGTTTGTATTCAATCAGGAAAGCATCGTGTCCGTGAATGGAATCAATTTCCTGAAACGTTACATTCTCTTTGTACTTTTTTAATGTTTCGTATGTTTCTTTATTTTCATCTACAGTAAAAAACAAATCCGAATTGATTCCAATAATATGAATGTCGGCTTCAATTTGAGATGCCACAGTAACAAAAGATTCTCTGTTTCTGGAAATATCTATTGTTTTCAGCAATTGATTCATCAGCTTATACGCCGAAAGCTGAAAGCGTTTCTGCAGTTTCTCTCCGTGATGGTTCAGCCAGCTTTCGATGTTAAAAACGGCTAATTCTTCATTAATCGTTCGGTCAAATTTTGCCTTAAAAGATTCCGGCGTTCTGTAGCACAACATCGCATGAATGCGTGCATCTTCAATTGGCTTTGCCGAATTATTCAAAATTTGTTCCTGCAAAAAACAATTGGCAATAAGCCAATCGGTCGATTTCCAGTCGGTTGCAATCGGAATTAAATGTTTTGTTATCTGTGGTTCCAATGCGGCAATTTCCCAAGCAATTCCTCCTCCTACAGAACCGCCAATAATAGCAAACAACTGATTAATCTGAAGCGATTTTAACCCTTCTATAAACAGTCTGGCCACATCTCTAGCCGTAAAATCCAAATAGTTTTCGATAATAGTATCGTCAAATCCATTTCCCGGCACATTAAAAGCAAGTATTGTATATTTATCAGTGTCAATTGTTCTGTTTTTACCTATGAGTACATTCCACCATCCTTTTGAACCCACAACATGTGAATTCCCTGTCAATGCATGATTAACCAAAACAATAGGTGCCGTATGCAATGCCAGACCAAAAATCTGATAACTTAAATTAATTGAAGCAAAAAAAGCACCACTTTCGGTAGTGAAATTTTGTATAGTAATTATTGTTGGTTTATTTTCCAATTTCAAATCTTTTTGATTTTTTGATTTGTATCTGGAAATATTATGAAGAAAGTTAGAAAACCTAAATGAATTCTTAGTGTTATCTTTCCACGTTTGGCGTGGTAGAATGCAGCACCTTCTTCGATAAATCGAAGGGTTGCTAAGGCTTCATCGGGTCTAATCCCTCTACCTTTCTTTATAACATTTCAATACGTTTCTGAACTTAAAGGTGCAAATTAACTACAATTTTATGAAACGACCAAATAATTATTAAACTCTTCCTAGAAACAACCATTCCCTTCTAATAAAGAATTTGCCAAAAAGTTCACTTATTCTCACACATTCCTCTTAATTCCAAAAAAATGCCGTGTTTTTATCCGTGAAATTCTTGGCAAATAATTTTTACCCGAATATTTCCCGAGGTACCTTACTTATGCTTCAAATAAAAAGAGTTTCATTCTCTTTAGAATACATGTGAAACAATAAAGAATTGTTGCCTTTTTTATCTTTCAAATCAAAATTTTCATCTACATGAAATCTTGGATGATTCAATTCTTTCATTGGGTTAAAAGGCTCAACTGTTATAGTCCTCAAAATTGCTTTTTTTAGTAACTCTACTCTGCTTGTGATATATGTTATAATTTTCATGATACTTGTTTTTGTAATTAATGTCTTTTTTTTATGGCTTATATTTTAAATGTTTTACAACATTCTCTTCTTTTTTATAGCACAATGAGTTTAGTTTCCTAAAAAATCAATTGTGCATTTATACTTTTACTGTTAATTCGGCAAAAACGGCTGATAAATCGGCTTTTAAATCTTCTATATCTTCCAGTCCAACTGACAATCGAATCAAATCTTTGGTAACTCCTGTGGCGGCCTGTTCTGCATCAGACAACTGCTGATGCGTTGTACTGGCCGGATGAATAATCAAGGATTTGGTATCACCAATATTGGCTAAAAGTGAAAATAATTTCGTTTCATCAGCCATTTTCTTGGCAGCTTCAAATCCTCCTTTTAAACCAAATGTCAGCAATCCATTTTGTCCTTTTGGCAAATATTGCTGGGCTAGATMATAATACTTACTTGACTTCAAACCGGGATAATTGACCCAAGCCACGGCTTCCTGTTTTTCTAACCACTGCGCCAAAGCCAATCCGTTTTCACTGTGCTTCTGGACTCGAACAGGCAAGGTTTCCAATCCCTGTATAATCTGAAAAGCATTAAACGGACTCAACGCCGCTCCATAATCCCGCAGTCCTTCGATTCTTACTTTTGCAATAAACGCTGCGTTTCCAAGTGCCTCGTGATACACTAATCCGTGATATCCCGGCGACGGTTCTGTGAACTCCGGAAACTTACCGTTGCTCCAATCAAAAGTTCCTGCATCAATAACCACTCCTCCCAATGAAGTACCATTCCCAGCAATATATTTTGTCAGTGAGTGAATTACGATGTTGGCACCATGCTCAATTGGATTTAATAAATAAGGAGAAGGAACCGTATTATCTACAATGAAAGGAACTTTAAAGGCCTTGGCTTCTGCCGAAATGGCTTTAAGATCAAGAACGTCTAATTTTGGATTCCCCAAACTTTCTGCAAAAAACACTCTGGTATTCTCTTTGGCCGCCTTCGTGAAATTTCCAGGATCTGATGGATCAACGAATGTGGTTGTAATTCCCAATCTTGGTAATGTTGCACTCAATAAATTATAAGTTCCACCATACAGACTGTTTGAAGCTACAATATGGTCTCCTGTTTTTAGCAGCACTAATAATGATGTTGCTATTGCTGCAGTTCCAGATGCAGTTACAACTGCACCTATACCGCCTTCTAACGCTGCCAAACGCTGCTCCAGAATATCATTGGTTGGATTATTCAATCGAGTATATATAAATCCAGCTTCCGCAAGGCCAAATAAATTGGCGGCATGTTCCGAATTATTAAAAACATAAGATGTTGTTTGGTAAATAGGCACTGCGCGTGTACCTGCGTTTTTTGTTACATCATGTCCTGCGTGCAATGCATTGGTGGCAAATTTATTTGAACTCATAATTTCTTTTTTTAATTTTTATTTAAACAAAGCATATCGCTTTTATACTATTTTTTAATTCTAACTTTTGTCCTTTGATGACAGTAAAACAAAAACCCTTTTAGATACATATCCAAAAGGGTTTTAAGCTGTATATAAACTTATTCTTTTGGAATCAACAAATACGGGCAACCATCATGGCATTGACACACATCATCTTCTTCTTCGCTTTGCAAATGGTAATCTTAATAGTGTAGAGTTGCTGCATATTTTATTATTGTTTTACTTAATCTTATTATTGTTTTAATCTTGAAAAAAATGACTTGAAAAATGACCAAAAAAAAACCTCCCAACGAGTTGGGAGGTTTTGCTATATATTATTTAATTTAAAATAAAGCTATATACACCTCCCCTTGCAGGTTTTCACCTGAATGGCTTTTTTAGACATATTACATAGATTAAATTTCATTTTTTCTGTTTTCATTTTTGTTGAACAAATATCTAATTTTTTTTTCTATTTTCCAAACGCTAAACGCAAATTTAATGATTAATAAATATTTAATTAAAATAGTAACTGATAAAAAATCAGCGCTTTATAAAAACATCCCAACAAATCTCAATAAATATTTTTATTTTTTTAACAAAACTTTCTCGTTTTCAAACTATTAAACAGCTAAAAATTAAGTCGAAAACAAGAAATCCTGGTACTTTGAGTGTATTGTTTGGTAAAATAAAACTCCTAATCCACCTAACAATATTATAACTAAATGCAAAAATGAATTTGGAAAAAAGGAAAAACTCAAATAACCAATTATAATACCCCTTAAAAAATCCAAATGAAAAATCCATTTCTTTTGATCCAGCATAGCTCCAGTAGCAATTACGCTCAGAATAATAAAAACCGTAATTAAAAAAATATTAAAGCCTGTTATAAATTCTGAAAAGAGAATTGTTAAGAACAATATTGCCATTGTTACAATTGTTTTGGCAATAATTGAATTTGTCAGTTTCTTTGAATATTTAACATCAATATCAACTGTTTTTTTGGAAAATTTCCTTTCCAGAAGCAACCGTATCCTTGCATCAATATCATTTGGACCTCCAAAAATTACTTTTGCTTTTTGCTTTATTGTTTTGGCCATTCTAAAGGCTACTATTAATTCCAAAACATAATGGAAATGCTGCCATAAAAAGCTATAACTCCCCAATGACTTGGTTAATCCAAATTTAGGTTCTGCAGTCTCTTCTATAAAGGTTCCAAAAATTTTATCCCAGATAATTAACATATCTCCATAATTTTTATCCAAATACTCTAGATTGCTGCTATGATGGACTCTATGGTGCGATGGCGTAACGATAATATATTCCAGCCATCCCAGTTTTCCAACTAGTTGCGTATGCGTAAAAAAAGGATACGTCCCATGAATTAGCAATAATACAGTAATCATCTTTGCATTGAAACCAATAATAGGCAGCACACACCAAAACAAACCTCTGGCGACAGCCTGAAAAACTGTTATCCTGGCCGCCGCCGTATAATTAAAATCATCACTTTGATGATGTACAATATGTGATGCCCAAAAAAGATTAACAGTGTGCCCAAATCTGTGATACCAATACCAAAGCAAATCTGTAGCCAAAAACAAAAGAATCCATGTTACAGCAGTGGATTCAATTGAAAAAATGGAAAAATTTGCATTAAGCCAAGAAAAAATAAAGAAGAAAGTTCCCGTGGTCAAAAGATCTGCAATACGCTCAGCTATTCCAACATTAAGATTGGCAATGCTTTCATTAAAATGATGAAGTTTTTTATTTTTTCTTACACTAATATAATATTCCAAAAACATGAATAATGCAAAAAATGGAACTGCAAGAGCTATATAATTTAATTTCATTGGGTATTTTTTATTTGCTTTAGAGCCAAATTGTTTCTTTTATTTTTATTTTTTCGCTTACTTTTAAAATATCCACAAGAATTCCTCGAGCTATAGTCTCCGACTTTTTTCCAGAATTGTCTCCGCGAACAACAATTGGATTATTATTTCCACGGGATTGAGTGTAAATTTCATAAACCGTTTCGGTTCCTTTTAATTGGCCAATAGCAGAAGATACAGGTTCTGAAACCAATTTGGCTTCAAATTTATTTTCTGGAATCAAAATCTCTCCGACATATCGCAGCACTTCATTTTTTGACTGAGCGATTTTGGCAACTTCAAAATCTTTATCCAATACTGCTGCATTGGATAAAAATTTAGATTTGAGACTTGATTCCTCCAAAGGGTGTGATAAAAGTGAAGTAATTTTTATATCTAAAAATTCTATCTCTTTGCCCAGTTCTCTTGCTAAAACTAGTATTTTTTTAGCTACTCCAATCCCCGAAAGCTCTTCTTTAAAATCGGCTTTTAACAAACCTTTTTTATCTGCATCATTTAATACAGCTGAAAAAGACACATTTTCTGATGAAAACCTATTAAAAATATAGCTCAATGAATCTGAAAAGACACCCCTTATTTTCGTTATTTTTTCGCCTGAATAATACAAATCGCTTATAATCTGTAAAACAGGAATCCCTGCTCCAATATTAGTTTCATACAAAAAACTCTTATCAAACTTTTTTAGATTTCGCCGTATTTCTTTATAGAAATCGATATGCAGTACGTTTGCATTTTGATTGACAGCAACAATATCAAATTCGTTTTGAATTAAGGGAATATAATGTTTAACTAGTTCAGAGCTTTCAGTAGCATCAACTATTATTACATTTTCAAGTTCTTTATTTTTGACGAACTCAATAATATCCTGCATTGTAAAAGGAAATGCTAGTTCATCAAAATTGGCTTCCCAACTATTTTTGACTCCATCTTTTTCAAAAAAAGCCAAAGTTGAATTGGTAATTACAGGGAAGCGCAAATCAATATTTTTCTTTTCCAAGTAGAATTGCTGACTCTCAATAATTTGATTTATCAATGCACTTCCCACGCTTCCAATTCCAAAAAGGATTACGTTTATTTTAAGCGCTGGCATAAAGCTGGTGTTTATGATAGTTAAAAATTGGCTTTAAAATATCTGACAGCTGATTGAATTCAATCAAATAAGCATCATGTCCATGAATAGATTGAATTTGGTGATAAAAAACATTTTGCTTTTTATTGGTCAATTCCCTGTAAGTTTTACGGGTTTCCTCAGCAATAAACAAATAATCTGAATCAACAGTTATAAGATGAATATTGCTCTCAATAGCATTTGCCACTGTTAAAAAATCAGGTCTGTTTTTAGTGATATCAATTGTTTTAAGCAGATGATTCATCAATTTATAAGCAGCCAATCGGTATCTGTTTTTCAATTTAAAGCCATGATCAAGTAACCAATTCTCAATTTTCAGAGCTGATAATTCATCTAATTTGCTTCTTCTAAACCTTTGATTGACATATTCTGGAGTTCTATACAGCAAAGTAGCATGCAAGCGGGCATCAACTATTGGATCATCCGAGTGATTTAGAATTTGATCTTGAATTAAAACATTTGCAATAACCCAATCAGTAGCTTTCCAGTCTGTTGCAATTGGAATCAGATTTTCAATTTTATCAGGCTGCAGTGCTGCCATTTCCCATGCTATCGCTCCGCCTAAACTTCCGCCAATTACGGCATAAACATTTTTTACTTTTAAGAAAAATAATCCTTCCCAAAAGATCCTTGCAACGTCACGAACACTATAATCTCGATAGTTATCGATTAAATTTTCGAGATTGTCATCATATCCATTTCCTGGGATATTAAAAGCTATTACTGTAAAATAGTCTGTATCAATTGCTCTGTTTTCGCCAACGATACCACTCCACCATCCTTTTTCTCCAGCAACCTTCGAATTTCCTGTCAAAGAATGATTCACTACTACAACAGGAGCACTGCCCAACGGCCTCCCAAAAACATTATAAAACAAAGGAAGATATGCCTTTTGTTTCCCTATTTCTAAATCAAAATTAAAGAGATCTATTTTTTCTAAATTTTCCATTTTCGAATATTTTTAAAAATTAAATTTTAACCTGAATCCGACTGCCATTGTTAATGATGGCAAAAACACACTATCATTCTTTTTAGCCCTGATCGAAACGACATCCTTTTTCTTTTTCCTTTAAAAAGAAAAAGATATAGTGGAGAGCAGGAACCATCTCTCTAAAAATGCCTGATGCAATTGCTCCCAAAACAAATACGAGAATTCAGATTTTTGTAAAAACCACCTTAGACTAACAATCCAAAGTAGCTAAGGCAGTTTTACTAACAAAAAAAAACACATTATCAAGCTAATTGTGGTGCTTTTATGGTTTCAAAAACAGCTTTTAAATCTGCTTTTAAATCCTCTATATCTTCAAGTCCAACTGATAGTCTAATTAAATCTTTGGTAACACCTGTTGAAATTTGTTCCTCATCAGTCAGTTGCTGGTGTGTGGTGCTGGCAGGATGAATGATTAAGGATTTGGTATCGCCAATATTGGCCAGTATGGAAAATAGTTTCGTGTTATCGGCCACTTTTTTGGCTGCATCAAAACCGGCTTTTAAACCAAATGTTACAACACCGCTTTGTCCTTTTGGCAAATATTTTTGAACTAAAACATAATATTTACTTGATTTTAAACCTGGGTAATTTACCCAAGCAACCTCATCTTGAACCTCTAACCATTGTGCTAATGCCAAGGCATTTTCACTATGTCTTTTAATACGCACTTCCAAAGTTTCTAATCCCTGAATGATTTGGAAAGCATTAAAAGGGCTCAATGCCGCTCCATAATCACGAAGTCCTTCAATACGTGCTTTTGCAATAAAAGCAGCGTTTCCTAATGCTTCGTGATATACCAAACCATGATATCCTGCTGAAGGCTCTGTGAATTCAGGGAATTTCCCATTTGCCCAGTCAAATTTTCCTGCATCAATGATTACTCCTCCTAATGAAGTTCCATTTCCTGAAATATATTTGGTCAATGAATGAATTACAATATCCGCTCCATACTCAATTGGGTTCAATAAATATGGGGAAGCAACCGTATTATCGACTATAAAGGGAACTTTGAAAGCCTTTGCTTCATTTGCAATTGCTTTTAAATTCAATACATCTAATTTTGGATTTCCTAGACTTTCTACAAAGAATGCTCTCGTATTTTGTTTAGCCACACGTGTAAAATTTTCAGGATCTGTAGCATCTACAAATGTGGTGGTAATCCCTAATCTTGGCAATGTTACTTTCAATAAATTATAGGTTCCGCCATATAAACTGCTAGAAGCTACAATGTGGTCTCCGGCTTTTAGCAACACTAACAAAGCAGTCGATATTGCTGATGCTCCTGAAGCAGTAACTACAGCACCAATGCCTCCTTCCAGAACTGCTAACCGCTTTTCTAAAATGTCATTTGTCGGATTATTTAATCGGGTATAAATATATCCCTCTTCTGTAAGTCCAAATAAATTGGCGGCTTGATCTGAATTATTAAACACATACGAAGTGGTTTGATAAATTGGAACTGCTCTAGTTCCACCATTTTTAGTTACGTCGTGTCCTGCGTGTAATGCGTTTGTTGCAAAGTTTTGTGTGCTCATGATTTCTTATTTTTTAATATTGTTAAATAGTATTTTGAATTTGTATTTCTTTATTTTTAAACAAAAAGGTCTTCTTCTTCTAAATCATACATTTTAAATAGTAATGATTCCTGACTTGTTGAATACTGCTCTTCGTTTTGCTGAGCTGTTTCTGTTTGTATATCTTCTATTGGGCTGATGCTCCTTCGATAATCTATTTTTAATAAAGACTGCGTTACTTTCGAATTTTTATTTAGTGTTTTCATAATTATAATTTTAAAAGTGTAATAAAAAAAAACCTTTGGCTGGCTGGCCAAAAGGTTTTATAGTTTTAACTATAACAAAGATTCATCTTTCACTTTTGGCAACAGCAACTAGGAATGCATTTTCGCATCATACAACATACCCTCATTTTATTTGCTATTGTTTTCATATTATAATTTGTTTTAATTAAAAATTCTTTGAATTATTTTAATTCTACTAATTTGATAGAGTAAATATAGTAACTATTTTCAAACCACCAAAAAGAAATATATTATTTAACATTTAAAAAAGAATTTCGTGTTAAAAATTCTTCCGAAATCTTATAAAAATCCTTTATAATCAAGCATTAAGCATTTTTATGATCTAAAATATTTTTTTTATTTTTTTACTTAAAACTTGAAACTTAAACGCGTAAAAACAAATCTTCCGTTTAAACCAAACTGCGAAACAGCTCTTGAATAAGGAAACTGATTGGCATTGCTTAAATCTGTACTTGGCGCAGGAGACAATGTTGGCGTCGTATTTGTAAATGCAGGAGTTGCAGGATTATTTCGATCTGGATAAACATCTCCTATATTATTAACTCCAAGCGTAACTCTGAATTTTTCGTTTATTTGATATCCTAAAGATAGATCGGTAACAATTTTTGCGCTGTATTCAGGATGTTCGTACACAGATGAAAATCCGTCTAAGTTTACATCTGTTGCTCCCGGATCAGTAACTTGTCCGAAATAAGTATTTCTTAAATAAATGTCCAGTTTTTTGATATTGAAAGTTGTTGTTAAATTGGCTTTCAATTTTGGAATTGCCTCTTCAAGATAAATTCTGCTTGACTCAGGGAAAAACGAATATTTATAAGGTTCTCCGCCCGCATCAATGATAGACTGAGGAATATTTAAATCACCAACTCTTTTTGTTTCGTTATAACTGATTGCAAAATCGTTTCGTATTGTGAAATCCTGAATAACATCATATTTATGAGAAATCACCACATCTATGCCTTTTGTTTCTGAGTTGATTCCGTTTGTCCAGAATGAAGCTCTTTCTACACCTTTCAAATCAAATGCTTCCTGAAACAACCTTAATGCTTCTGCTTGCTCTGGCGATGTTGCTGCTCCAATTTGCGCATCTGTTGGTCTTGAATATTGACCAGTTAAAACGATTCTGTCATCAATTCTTGTGAAATACCCATCGGCCGAAATAGTAATATTAGCCGATGGAATTTTGAATGTAAAACCTGTACTTATACTTTTAGATTTCTCTGGCTCTAAGTTTTCTACACCAATACTTTTTGCGGCATCAGAATCATTTGTAAAATACCCAACTTGATAAGGAGAGCCATTAATAAATTGTGTAGAACTGCTTTCAAAATATTTTTGCTGTAATGATGGCGCTCTAAAACCGGTTTGCCCTGAAACTCTCCAATTGACGAATTCATTCAATTTTAAAAGAGAAGCCAATTTAAAAGTTACTGTATTCCCAAAATCGGAATAATTCTCAAAACGTGCTGCTCCATTCAAAAGCCAATTTTCAGTTGGATTTAATTCTAAATCGACATAAGCAGCAACACTTTGTCTGTCTTTTTCTTTAACATCCGAAGGCTGAAAACCTGAGAATCCTTGTGCTCCTGCTCCGCGTTTATTCCCAAAAAAATCAGTTACGATTAAAGGTGAAGTAGTTGGCAATGTTCCTTGAACAAAGTTTCCGTTTACATCATACAATCCGTAAGAAGCTTCTTCACCAGCTTTAATCTGATAATTTTCATATCTGAATTCCCCACCAAAAGCAACATTCAAACCATCTAAAACATCGAGTTTTTTACTAAAATCTAAATTGGTTGTACTCTGTAAAAACGAAACTTTACCTGCATCAAAACTAGATGGAGATGCTGTTCCCAAAGTTGCATTTATAGTATTGTTTACACCATATTTAAAAGAATTTGATCCTAAATTTGAACTAAAATCAGCATCAAATCCAAATAATTTTGTCGCAACTCCAACCGCTGCCGAGGCATCTAATATATCTGACTCAATTTCCGGCAAAAATCCATTTGAATACACCTGCGTGAAAGTTCCTGAACCATTTGGAAGTCTGTTAAAAGCATAAGACTTTCCGTTTCTATACGAAACTCCACCAAAAGAATACAAAGAGGCAATATCATTTAAAGGGTATTTGGCATTAAAATACAATTGCCCTGAAGCCAATTCTGACTGACCCACACTCATATTATAATCACTTCTTTCCTGGCCTCGATAATGGATTTCGTTATTAGTAACATCAAAATTTAATGCTGTCTGCATTTGAGAAATTGTTGCTGCACCAGCAATAGCTGTTTGTTGAGCCGGAGTAAAATAATCAACTTGTGGCGCATATTGTTTCAAAGTGCTAATAATCTGAGCCGAATTTGGCGTGTTATTAATATTGCTGAATAAAGAATTCACCTCAACACCATTCTGAGAAGCTCTGTTTTCGACAGCATTATATGCATTAAAAATGGCGTTGCTTCTAATTCCCGCACGGCTTGTTGCTTGTCTTGTCACGCCACTTCCTGTAAAATTCAAATAGCTTCCTTTTTTACCTAAAGATGTTCCGTAATTTAAATCTATTTGTAAAGTTCCCCCATCACTTCCGCCTTCAAAATTATTAGATCCCGAAGACAGATTCGCTCCGTATTGAATATTTCCAGAAACATATTTAGCATCCTTTTTCAGCACTATATTTATTACGCCGGCAATGGCATCAGAACCATATTGTGCTGCTGCACCATCTCTTAAAACTTCAATACGTTCGATGGCGTATGACGGAATCGCATTCAAATCTGTACCAACTGAACCTCTTCCAGGTGATCCGTTTATGTTTACCAATGCGCTAGTATGCCTGCGTTTTCCATTAACCAAAATCAAAACCTGATCTGGTCCCAAACCTCTTAATTGAGCTGGGTCTACGTGATCTGTTCCATCAGCAGTAGAAGTTGGGTTACTGGTAAATGATGGGGCAACGTAATTTAATATTTGAGTTACGCTCGTTTGTGGTGCACCTTTTGTTATTTCCGAAATATTTAAAATGTCAATAGGAACTGGCACATCGGTCTTTACTCTGTTTTTGCTTCTTGAACCAACAACAGTCACTTCTGACAATTCATTGTTTTGCAAAGTATCGTTCTTTATTTTATTATCCTGAGCGTGCAATCCGGAAAATGCAGCTAAGCCAAGAAGTATTAGTAATTTATTTTTCATAACTATTTAATTGAGATTATCCTTCAGTTTTAAAATTTGACATTCATTCTTTATTTTATTTTTGAGCAAAAAAAAACCCTGCAGTTAGCAGAGGTTTCATATTATATATATCAAAAATAATCTACAATACTCTCTCTGCGGAACTTTCCGGCATCATACAAGACATATTTTTTGAGATTAATTTCATTTTGTTTTCTATTTCTTGATGCAAAAATGCAAACTATTTTTCAATCAGCCAAGAGAAAAACAATTTATTTTATAAATCCTATAGAATTAGTATAGTTTGTTAAATTCCTCTTAATAAATTAAAAAAAGCAAAAGAATAATTTGCAATTCAAAATGGTTTCATACCTTTGCACCCGAATACAAGAGGAAAAATTTGAACTGATTGCAACCTCTTCATAATGAAACAAATTCATTATGGATGCTGAAAATTTTTCAGTAGAAAAAAATGCTAAAGCAGAAACTCTCCTTTAGTCTTTCCAGCAATTGTTTTTCCTCGATTAATTTTAAAAATTTATAATTATTATGGCTTATTTATTTACGTCAGAATCTGTAAGTGAGGGACACCCAGACAAAGTTGCAGATCAAATTTCGGATGCATTAATTGATAACTTTTTGGCATTTGATGCTGAATCAAAAGTAGCTTGTGAGACGTTAGTAACTACAGGTCAAGTAATCTTGGCAGGTGAAGTAAAGTCAAATACTTACTTAGATGTACAACAAATTGCCCGCGAAGTGATTCGTAAAATTGGTTATACAAAAAGCGAATACATGTTTGAAGCAAACTCTTGCGGTATTCTTTCAGCCATTCACGAACAGTCTGCAGATATTAATCAAGGTGTTGACAGAGCAAGCAAAGAAGAGCAAGGCGCTGGAGATCAAGGAATGATGTTTGGTTATGCAACAAATGAAACTGAAAATTACATGCCATTGGCACTTGATTTATCTCATAAATTATTACAGGAATTAGCTGTTTTGAGACGTGAAAATAACGAAATCACTTATTTGCGCCCTGATGCTAAATCTCAAGTTACCTTAGAATATAGCGATGACAACAAGCCAACTCGTATTGATGCTATCGTAATTTCTACACAACACGACGATTTTGACGAAGAAGAATCTATGCTTGCCAAAATCAAAAAAGACATTATCGAAATATTGATTCCAAGAATCATTGCAAAAAATCCTGCTCATGCACATTTATTCAATGATAAAATTCAATATCACATTAACCCAACAGGTAAATTCGTAATTGGAGGTCCTCACGGAGATACTGGATTGACAGGAAGAAAAATCATTGTAGATACTTATGGCGGAAAAGGAGCTCACGGTGGTGGTGCTTTCTCTGGAAAAGATCCAAGTAAAGTAGACAGAAGTGCTGCTTATGCTACACGCCACATTGCCAAAAACCTTGTTGCAGCAGGTGTTGCCGATGAGATTTTGGTACAAGTTTCGTATGCGATTGGGGTAGCAAAACCAATGGGTATTTTTATTGATACTTATGGAACATCTAAAGTGAATTTGACTAATGGTGAAATTGCTAAAAAAGTAGAAGCTATTTTTGACATGCGTCCTTACTTTATCGAACAGCGCTTGAAATTAAGAAACCCAATTTATAGTGAAACTGCGGCTTACGGACACATGGGACGTACGCCTGAAACCGTAACCAAAACATTCTTTGCTCCAGGCGGATTAACTAAAACAGTTACAGTTGACTTATTTACTTGGGAAAAATTAGATTTTGTAGATCAGGTAAAAACTGCTTTTGGATTGTAAAAAACCCAAAAAGATTATACAAAAAACCATTCGGCAATCGAATGGTTTTTTTTTTGACAAGTCTTGTCCTAAAACAGCAATACACAGAAAATACCTTCATAAAAAATTATCAAGTAATTTAAGCCTGAATTACAACTATTACTTATAAAAAAATCTGGGCATCATACTATCAGAAAGGTTTTCTCAGCAATACTCTGAAAAGAATAAAATTTGAATTTATATTTCAAAATCATTGTATAAATATCTTTACTAAAAACAAATTTTATCTATTTTTACAATCGTATGAAATATGAATTATAAAATCGTAATAACGTAATGCACATAGCTATAGCTGGAAACATAGGTTCAGGAAAAACAACATTAACCCGTTTGCTGGCCAAACATTTTAAATGGGAGCCTCATTTTGAAGAAGTAGTAGACAATCCCTATCTTGATGACTTTTACCATCAAATGGAACGCTGGTCCTTTAATTTACAAATCTATTTCTTGAATAGCCGTTTCCGTCAAATAATGCAAATTCGTGAGAGTGGCAAAAAAATCATTCAGGACAGAACTATTTATGAAGATGCACACATATTTGCCCCCAATCTTTATGCCATGGGATTGATGACAAGCCGTGACTTTGAAAACTATTCTTCTCTTTTTGAATTAATGGAATCTCTTGTCAAAGCACCTGATTTATTAATTTACTTAAGAAGTTCTATTCCTAACTTAGTAGGACAAATTCATAAGCGTGGCCGAGAATATGAAAACACCATTTCTATTGACTACTTAAGCCGGCTTAACGAACGTTATGAAGCTTGGGTACAAACTTACAACAAAGGAAAAATCATGATTATAGATGTCGACAATATTAATTTTGTAGACAATCCTGAAGATTTAGGAAGTATCATCAATCGGATTGATGCTGAATTGAATGGGTTATTTTAATATCAAACATCATCTCTTAAAAAAATAAAAATGCCCCGAAAAAAAATTTCAGGGCATTTTTATTTAAACAATTCAATATTATTATTGCAAAGCTTCTACTTTAGCTTTTACTTCTTCCAATGAACCTTCAAAAACTTGTACATTTTCATTGCTATTTACTGAAGTAGTTACGGTTGCTTTTGATTTTCCGCCTTTGTTAATTAGCTGTACTTTCACTTCTTTTTTGACTTCACCTTTTTTAGCACAGCACGCTTTTCCTTTTGGTTCAACAAATTTTCCGTTTTTGTCATAATGGGACAAACACATTTCTTTTTGCTCAGGAGTGCACTTTAGACTGTCGCACATTTTTGCACATTCTTCTTTGGTCATTTTTGCACATTTAGCCATGTCGCATTTCCCCATCATCATTCCGCCTTCATTTTTATGACATTCTTTCATCCAAATTTCTTTCTTTTCAGGACAAGTCCCTTTTGCGTCAATGGTAATGCTTCCATTTCCTAAAATTGGAGCCATTACCAATCCAATCAAACAAGTCAATTTGATTAAGATATTCATTGATGGTCCAGAAGTGTCTTTGAATGGATCTCCAATAGTATCACCAGTAACCGCCGCTTTATGTGCATCTGATCCTTTATACGTCATTTCGCCATTAATCATAACTCCTGCCTCAAAAGATTTTTTGGCATTATCCCAAGCACCGCCAGCATTGTTTTGAAAAACAGCCCAAAGTACACCAGAAACAGTAACTCCAGCCATATAGCCTCCTAACATTTCGGCAATTAATTGATTATTATCTCCATATACTAATTTTCCTAATAGTACAATTGCAATAGGAAAACCTATTGTTAAAATACCTGGCAACATCATTTCGCGCAAAGCTGCTTTAGTAGAAATATCTACACATTTTGCATATTCTGGCTTTCCAGTTCCTTCCATAATTCCTGGAATTTCTTTGAATTGACGTCGTACTTCGTACACCATATCCATCGCCGCTTTCCCTACTGAATTCATTGCTAAAGCAGAGAAAACAACTGGTATCATTCCACCAACAAACAACATAGCTAATACTGGAGCTTTGAAAATATTAATTCCATCAATACCAGTAAAAGTTACATAAGCTGCAAATAAAGCCAAAGAGGTTAATGCTGCCGAAGCAATAGCAAAGCCTTTTCCAGTTGCAGCTGTAGTATTTCCTACCGAATCCAAAATATCTGTTCTGGTACGTACTTCTTTTGGCAATTCACTCATTTCGGCAATTCCGCCAGCATTATCTGAAATAGGACCAAAAGCATCGATTGCTAATTGCATTGCTGTTGTGGCCATCATTGCAGAAGCAGCTAATGCTACGCCATAGAACCCAGCTAAAGCATAAGAAGACCAAATCGCTGCTGCAAATAATAATACAGTTGGAAAAGTAGAAATCATTCCTGTCGCCAATCCTGCAATTACGTTTGTTCCTGCGCCTGTACTTGATTTTTGAACAATAGCCATTACTGGTTTTGTTCCTAAACCTGTATAATATTCTGTTACAGATGAAATAGCTCCACCTACAATAAGTCCAATAAGTGTAGCATAAAAAACACGCATCGATGAAATATCCATTGATCCTTCACCAAAGAAAGTCATGCTCATCGTTTCTGGAAGCATATATTGAACTAAGAAATAACAAGAGATTGCAGTTAAAACAATAGAAACCCAGTTTCCAATATTCAATGCTTTTTGAACCTGAGCTTCTTTGGCATTCTCATCTGTAATTTTAACTAGCATAGTACCAATTATAGAAAACAAAATTCCAAAACCTGCAATTGCCATCGGTAATAAAATTGGTCCGATTCCGCCAAAAGCGTCTTGGATGTTTCCTCCCATATCTTTTATTACATAATTTCCAAGTACCATTGCTGCCAAAACGGTTGCTACATACGACCCAAATAAATCGGCACCCATTCCTGCAACATCACCTACATTATCTCCTACGTTATCAGCAATTGTAGCAGGATTTCGAGGATCATCCTCTGGAATTCCTGCTTCTACTTTACCTACCAAATCAGCACCTACATCGGCTGCTTTGGTATAAATCCCTCCACCTACACGGGCAAACAAAGCAATTGATTCAGCTCCTAGAGAAAAACCTGCTAACGTTTCCAAAACAACCGTCATGTCTTCTGTTGAAGTCCATTGTCCGTTCATGAATATTCTGAAAAAAATAATAAAAAAACCGGTTAAGCCTAAAACAGCTAAACCGGCTACGCCTAATCCCATTACAGTTCCGCCTCCAAAAGAAACTTTCAAAGCTTGCGGCAAACTTGTGCGAGCAGCCTGAGTCGTTCTTACATTGGTTTTTGTTGCAATTTTCATTCCCATATTCCCAGCTAATGCAGAGAAAAATGCACCGAATATAAATGCCACCACTATTAATATATTTGTTTTAACTCCTGGTATAAAAGTAATACTTGCTAATACAACACTTGCAATTACTGCAAAGACTGCCAACAGTCGATATTCTGCCTTTAAAAAAGCTAGGGCTCCCTCATATATATGATCTGATATCTCCTTCATTTTACCATCTCCAGAATCCTGCTTTAATACCCAAGATCTTTTGATCGCCATAAAAATTAGCCCTATTACTGCCATAATTATTGGCACATAAATCATAATTGAATTCATAATTATTCATTTTGGTTTGTTAATGTAAAAATTGTTATCGATAGCAATTTAACAAAAAAAAGCAACACTCTTTACAGAGTATTGCTTTTTTTACAAATTATAAGGGGGTAAATTATTTAATACTAAATAATCCCTCTGGTTTATTTGGAATATCATTAAAACGCTGCGTACATTCTTTGATAATAGCAAATGCTTCATTTATATCTCCCCAACCTTCTACATCAACTTGTTTGTTTTCAAGATCCTTGTAAACTTGGAAGAAATGCTCAATCTCTTTCAATAAATGAGGATTGATATCAGATAGGTTTTCTAACGAATTCCAGATTGGATCTGAAACAGGCACACAGATTATTTTTTCATCTGGTCCTTTATCATCAGCCATGTGGAAAACTCCAATAGGTTTCACTTCCATTACACAACCAGGAAAAGTTGGCTCATTAATCAACACCAAAACATCCAATGGATCACCATCTAATGCCAAAGTTTCAGGGATGAATCCATAATCAGCCGGATACATCATAGAAGAGAATAACATTCTGTCAAAACGCATTCTTCTAATTTCAAAATCGTACTCGTATTTATTTCTACTTCCTCTTGGTATTTCAATTAATACATCAAAAGTTTTTATTTTGTCTGCAGTCATTATTCTTTTATCTTTTCTTAATTTTATTAACGTTTGCAAAAGTAATCAAACTATACTTTTTTACAATAAAAAAAGATAATTTAATCCAGTGATTAGTGATTAGTTTACAGTAATTAGCTTTGATTAACACTCTCACGCACTATTACACTCAAAATAATTGAAAAACAATCAATCAAAAGAATCTTTTTGTAAAGAATTTGATTTTTCATATTCCTAACGGCCAATCACTAATTACCATCCGATAATTACCTGTTTTCTAATATACTATTGTGCGTTTGCGTTTTTTAAGATAATAATGCCAAAGCAAAAATGTAGCATAAGATCGATAAGGACTCCAATTAACAGTATAGGTTTCCATAATGGATTTGTCATGAATATCCAGTAATTCTTTTATTGTGTTGACTACTGCTATATCGCCCAGAGGCAGTAAATCAGGTTCCTGCAGGCAAAACATCAAATAAATATCAATTGTCCAATTACCTATTCCCTTAATTTTAATAAGTTCTTCGCGGACTTGCTGTGCCGATTTTTGCGGCAAACTGACCAAATCTATTTCTTTATTTAAAATAGCAGACGACAATGCTTTTATATAAGCAGTTTTTTGTCTGCTTACACCAAAAGTTCTATATTGATCATCGGAAATGGCAACAAGTAATTCGGGTTTGAAAATAGCGTGTTCAGCTTTTATTTTTAAGAAAGTTGCTTTGGCCGAATCTATGGAAACTTGCTGTTCTAAAATTAACAGCACTAATGTCTCAAATCCTTGAGGCCTTTGTGGGATTGTTGGTAATCCATAGCTGTCTATAATCTGCTTGAAGATGCCATCTTTTTGAAAAAGATAATCAATAGCTTGTTGCATAGTTTGATTTTTAATTCAAATTTAGATTAATGCCTGATGCCATAGCCCAGATCACCTCAATTAATTTTTATTTTCATAGGAGTTCAGTGAACTACGTTTGGAGTGAAAATTTTGCAGGATGAAATACTATTATTTTCTTAACCAAAAGAGCGGCCAGCCGAAGCTCCTTTTAGGCAATTGAAAATAAAATATTTTGACAAAAAATCATAACAAAAAGCTGGACACGAGTGAAACGAACTGACAAAATAATAGCTTCTAAAAATAAAATCCAACCGATGCTTTTACTGCAAATTTATTAACATTAGGCACATCGAGATAGTTACCCCTCCAAGAGAAATCTACACGGAATATTTTGAAAATATTTCCTATTCCCGCATTGTACTCCCAATACACATCCTCTGGCGCTGTATATATTAAGCCCGAGGCATTTATGGCTTTATTATCGTCTGAAACTGTACCATAAGCGGCTTTGACTCCTACAAATTCTCTCCAATTGAGTTTTCGCATAAAAGGAATTCTGGCAAACAGTCTTCCGTTGAAATCATGATTCCACTGGAATGTAGCATATTTATCAGTGATAAATTCATAATAATTAAGATTACTGAACGTGTTCTCAATAGTAAAAAACGTCTGATTCCCTGGCACAATACTCAATAAGCCCAAAGGAACTGTCCCAAAAGTTTTTCCAAGTTCCAATATTAGATTAGTGCGTCCAAGAGGACCAATGATGATGGGCTGTTTGTAATATATTTCGATTTTTTTATAATTAAAATCGCTATTCAATACCCCTTTATATCCTTGGCTGTAATTAACAAATACCGTGGTGTACGGACTGCTGGCTATGCTTCTTTCGACTCCATAAGCGATGGTTCTTCGGTTGGGCGTATATTCTGCCTGAATATTAAATTCCGATTGCGTGGTGTTGCTTTTTACAACTCCAGCAGGATTTGCTGCCGAGGGCAAAGCAGTATAATAATCTAAACTAAAAACAGGCGAAGCTGATTCCAATGTTTTATACGACACTCCCGTTTGAAACATCAGATTCTTAACCGGCTCTATGGCTATGTAGGCATTCGTCAAACCTATGTTGGTTAATTTCCCGTTAGATCCTGTTGTAAAAAAGGCAGATGAGCCATAATTTCTAGCCAATATATCATTGGTCGTAGTCAATTGAGACCCCAGTTGTTCGATATCACGCCTATTCCCTCCTGAAATAATAATCCGGTTTTTCTTATCAATCATCCATTTTCCGGCAAAACCATATTTAAACTTTTGATCTGTAAATCCATAAGCTGTAAAAGCCTGTACCCGCCAAGGGTCGTTTGGTCCAAAATAGGTTCTCGCTCCTAATCGGGCTTTAAAACCCTCGACTTCATTATAGCCAAAAGTGGAAAAAATTGGTCCGAAATCAAAATTACCATAATTGACGTAACCACTAGCCAGCATGGTTACCAAACTGGTTATTTGCTTAAAAGCTTGTACGTTTTTCAAAGTGTCGAGCATTTTATAAACACCCTGCTCGTCTTTGGTTAGTTTCTCAAAACGATTCTCTTCCCAATATTCATCATTCTTCTTATATATTTCGTTGTCTACAAAATTGACTTCTTCTTTGTAGAATTTCTCCGGTTTTTCGATATTGAATTTATGGTTTTGATAATAAGTGGTACGCTTACCATAAACCCCTTTTGATTTTTCTTTTTTATTAAAAGCAAAATCAGACATCAAGTAATCTTTGGTCAAAAGAAAAACAGAATCATTTAAAACCTCAAATTCCTGTTCTACATAAATATCCTTTACCCAGTTGATATTGGCACTTTTGGTAACGGCCATGTTTATTCTTTTTATGGCAAATGTGGTGTCATTTACCCAAAAATCACCTTTGAAAGTCAATTCGTTTTTTCGTCTTGGATAAAAAACAATATTGTAACACCATTTTTTATCAATATAAGCACTGTCTTTCAGCACATAATTATACACATCAATTCCTGTTCTAGAAAGCGGACTTGTAAAACTTTTATCAAATAAGGCAATATAATTATTGTATATGTTGTAATCCGAATATAAATCTTTTATGAATGATAAAATTTGCTGATTCCCCTCAAAACCCGAAGTTTTACTGGCTTTTATAATTTCTTTTACCCTCGGTATTTTATTGTCTCCATACACATCTACCAACGCTTCATTAATAAAAATGGGCAAATAGGTTTTTCCAGTTACTTTCGAAGTGTCAACATGGTCAAATATAAATTCCATGCCTTTAAAAATCTTTTGTTTTCTATAAGCACTGTCAATGGAATTGATGTCAAATTCCACTTTTTCATATTTCTCCATTTGGTATTGAGCAAACTGATACAATCCGTTTTTTTTCTTTTTCTCCCAAATTTTTCGCAGAATATCAAGTGCAGGATTGTTTTTCTTGGAAGTTTTTCCAGTATAAACCACTACTTCTTTCAAAGCCTCCTGTTCGCTTAATTCAATTGTAAAATTATAATTAACCGTTTTGCTAAGCGTAATTTCTTTATCTGCAAAACCAATCGAAGTAATCACCAGTGCTGTATAGGTATTTGGAGATTCCATATAAAATCTTCCGTCCTCATTGGTCACAGTACCTATACTCGAATTTTTGAAAACAACATTTGCATAAGGAACAGGCTGCTTGAGTTTATCCACAACAATACCGCTCACTTTTGTCTGACCAAAAATGAAATTAGTTGTAATAAAAATTAATATGATAACTGCTAATATTTTCTTCATGATGTATAAAAAAAAGCTTCATCAAAATCACAATTGATGAAGCTTTTCAAATAGTTATATTCAAATTATTTGTACAATACTTTCTTAACTGCTTTCACAACATCAGTAGCATTTGGCAACCATTCTTTCAATAATACTGGAGAATATGGCGCAGGAGTATCAGCTGTAGTGATACGTTGAATTGGCGCATCAAGAAAATCGAAAGCCTGCTCTTGAACAAGGTAAGCAATCTCTGAAGATACACTTGCAAAAGGCCAAGCCTCTTCAAGAATTACCAATCTGTTTGTTTTTCTAACAGAAGTTAAAATCGCTTCATTATCCATTGGACGAACAGTTCTCAAGTCGATAATTTCACAAGAGATACCTTCTTTTGCCAATTCATCGGCTGCAATATAAGCTTCTTTGATGATTTTTCCAAAAGAAACGATAGTTACATCAGTCCCTTCTCTTTTAATATCGGCAACTCCAATTGGAATGGTATATTCACCATCTGGCACTTCTCCTTTGTCACCATACATTTGCTCTGATTCCATGAAAATAACTGGATCATTATCACGAATAGCTGATTTTAATAAACCTTTGGCATCATAAACATTTGACGGAACCACAACTTTAAGTCCTGGAGTATTGGCAAACCAGTTCTCGATAGCTTGAGAGTGAGTTGCTCCCAATTGTCCAGCCGAAGCAGTTGGTCCACGGAAAACGATAGGCACATTAAACTGACCACCTGTCATCTGACGCATTTTGGCAGCGTTATTTATAATTTGATCAATTCCAACCAAACAAAAGTTGAAAGTCATATACTCAACAATCGGGCGGCAGCCATTCATTGCCGATCCTACTGCAATTCCAGTAAAACCAAGTTCAGCAATTGGTGTATCGATTACTCTTTTTTCGCCAAATTCAGCTAGCATTCCTTTAGATGCTTTGTAGGCACCATTATATTCTGCCACCTCTTCACCCATTAAGTATATGGACTCATCGCGACGCATTTCTTCACTCATTGCTTCACAAATGGCCTCTCTAAATTGTATCGTTCTCATATTTATATAGTCTGTGTGTAATTTTTAGAAATGCAAAAATAATTATTTTAAATTACTTAAAAGCATAAAACACTTTAAAATAACAAGGTTTTATACTATTGTTTTTTTTAGGTGCTATTTACTTCATTAGTTCGTTTCACTCGTGTCCTCTGTTAACCAATTATTATTTATTTTGATCTAGAAAACATCCGCAAAAAAACCAAGAACTTAATCCTTGTCTTTTTATTTGCTTAAATTATAATAGCTGCTTGACAAATTGTGACAACTGATGTAAATTGTTGAAATTCACAAAATATTATTCATTTTTTATAAAAACTATCATTATAAACATTCTTATCGCATTAGAATTAACGAAATCGTAATAGTTATAAAAAATGTTATGCGTGCATAATAAATTATTCAATTTATTATTTTAAATTTGTCAGAGAAAAAAAAGAATTTAAATATATAATTATGAAAATATTAGTTTGCATCAGCCATGTTCCTGATACTACATCAAAAATCAACTTCACAAACGGAGACGCTGAATTTGACACCAATGGAGTTCAATATGTAATTAATCCAAATGACGAATTTGGACTAACACGTGCTATATGGTTTCAAGAACAGCAAGGAGCTACAGTTACTATTGTTAATGTTGGCGGACCAGATACAGAACCCACTTTAAGAAAAGCATTAGCAATTGGTGCAAACGAAGCAATTCGCGTTAATGCAAATCCAACTGATGGTTTTTTTGTAGCTAAACAATTAGCCGAAGTAATTAAAAATGGCGGGTATGACATTGTAATTGCCGGAAAAGAGTCATTAGATTATAATGGCGGAATGGTTCCTGGTATGATTGCTGGTATTTTAGGGTACAATTTTTTAAATTCTTGTACAGCTATAACAGTTGACGGTACCAATGTAACTGCTGTTCGCGAAATAGACGGCGGAAAAGAAACCGTAAGCACTACACTACCGCTTATCATCGGAGCTCAAAAAGGGCTTGTAGAGGAAAAAGATTTGCGTATTCCAAATATGAGAGGAATCATGACTGCCAGAACAAAAGCTTTAACAATTCTTGAACCAGTTGATGCCCCTGTAAATACTAAAGCAGTGAAATTTGAAAAACCAGCTCCAAAATCGGCAGTGAAGTTAGTTTCTGCAGATAATCTGGACGAATTAATTAATTTATTGCACAACGAAGCGAAAGTAATTTAAGAATTAGATTGCTGGTTGTAGATTAACGATTTTTGATTGCTGATGGCAAAAAAAATCTTTAATCTCTAGTCTAAGTTCTAAAATCTAAAATCACAAGTCTAAAATCTAAAATCACAAATCATCATGTCAATATTAATATATGCAGAATCTGCAGAAGGAAAGTTTAAAAAAGTAGCATTAGAACTAGCATCTTATGCAAAAAAAGTAGCCGAAACATTAGGAACAACCGTTACAGCTGTAACTGTAAATGCTGGTGATGTTTCCGAATTATCAAAATACGGAGTTGATAAGGTCTTGAAAGTAAACAATGATAAATTAACAAGCTTTACAGCCAAAGCGTATGCTGATGTTATTAAGCAAGCGGCTCAAAAAGAAGCAACCAAAATAGTTCTATTATCTTCTACAACAGACAGCATCTACATGGCTTCTCTTGTGGCAGTTGTTTTAGAGGCAGGTTATGCTTCAAATGTTATTGGTTTACCGGTAAGCACTTCACCATTTCAAGTAAAAAGAACTGCTTTTTCAAACAAAGCTTTTAATATCACTGAAATCAATACGGATGTAAAAGTATTAACTATAGGAAAAAACTCTTATGGCATCTTTGAAAATGCCTCTTCTTTGACTGAAGAAGATTTTAATCCAACAGTTGGAGATGCTGATTTTGGAGTAAAAGTAACATCTGTAGAAAAAGTTTCAGGAAAAGTTTCAATTGCTGATGCCGATATCGTTGTTTCTGCCGGACGCGGTCTTAAAGGTCCCGAAAACTGGGGAATGATTGAAGAATTAGCAGGAGTTCTTGGGGCTGCTACAGCTTGTTCAAAACCAGTATCTGATTTAGGGTGGAGACCTCACGGAGAACACGTAGGACAAACAGGAAAACCAGTAGCTACCAATTTGTATATTGCCATCGGAATCTCAGGAGCAATACAGCATATTGCAGGGATTAACTCTTCTAAAGTAAAAGTCGTTATTAACAGCGACCCAGAAGCGCCATTCTTTAAAGTCGCTGATTATGGAGTTGTTGGAGATGCGTTCGAAATTGTGCCTCAATTAATAGCTAAATTTAAAGCTTTCAAAGAACACCAATCTTAAGTAATTAGTGAAGAGTGATTAGTAATTAGCCTGAAAGCGCAGATTTTAACAAAAGCTAATCACTCTTCACTAATCACTCTTCACTAATTACTTAAGGACTTAATAACTTCAGATTTAATTTCTCTTATAATTAAGCTGCCTAAAAATAAGATAATCGTATCTTTGCTTTAGGCAGTTTTTTTGTTCCATAAATTTTGATTAAAATTGCACTTTATTTAAAACAGAAAATTAAGACACAATTAATAGAGTACTTTGTAATTCTCACTACACCAACATGAGCTTAGTTAAATTATCAATAAAAGGAATTTCATACAGTCAAACTCAAAATGGCGCTTATGCGTTAATTTTAAATGAGGTTGACGGGGAAAGAAAATTGCCTATCGTCATTGGAGCTTTTGAGGCCCAATCCATAGCGATAGCTTTAGAAAAAGAGATCAAGCCTCCTCGTCCTTTAACTCATGATTTGTTCAAGAATTTTGCAGAGCGTTTTGACATTGCAGTAAAACAGGTAATTATTCACAAACTGGTTGATGGTGTTTTCTATTCCAGCATTATTTGCGAAAGAGATAAAATCGAAGAAATAATTGATGCCAGAACTTCAGATGCAATTGCTTTAGCAATCCGATTTAATGCTCCTATTTTTACCTATAAAAACATACTGGATAAGGCTGGAATTTATTTGAAAGCCAACCCTCTTGAGAGCGAAGCATCTAATGAAATAGAGGATATTCTTTCCAATCCAGAGACTTTTGGCTCTGCCGAGAGTAACGAATCCGGCAATATGTATTCCAACCATAGCTTACAGGAGTTAAACGAATTATTAGCGCAAGCGGTCGAACAAGAAGATTATGAAAAAGCGGCTAAGATTCGAGATGAAATTTCTAAGAGAGAAGCATAATGTTTAACCGTAGATTTGCTAAATCGTTTAATCGAATGAACAAATCCACGATTAACCAAATAAACACAAATGAAACAATACCTAGACTTAGTACAGCATGTTATGAATAACGGCTGTCAAAAAGGAGACCGAACCGGAACTGGAACAAAAAGCGTATTTGGCTATCAAATGCGGTTTGATTTAAGCGAAGGTTTCCCAATGTTAACCACCAAAAAACTACACCTAAAATCTATTATATACGAATTGCTTTGGTTCTTGAAGGGTGATACTAATATTAAATACCTTCAGGAAAACGGAGTAAAAATATGGGATGCTTGGGCAGATAGCCACGGTGATTTAGGTCCAGTTTACGGACATCAATGGCGTAATTGGAATAGCGAAGAAATAGATCAGATTTCAGATCTTATTACTGAATTAAAAACAAATCCAAACAGCCGCAGGATGCTTGTTTCGGCATGGAACCCATCTGTATTACCAGACACTACTAAGTCATTTGAGGAAAATGTTGCCAATAATAAAGCCGCTTTACCTCCTTGTCATGCATTCTTTCAATTTTACGTAGCTTCTCCAGATGAATCAAAAGGTGAAACCAAAGGAAAACTTTCCTGCCAATTATATCAGCGAAGTGCTGATATTTTCTTGGGAGTCCCTTTCAATATTGCTTCATACGCCCTATTGACAATGATGATCGCACAAGTTTGTGACCTTGAAGCAGGCGATTTCATACATACATTTGGAGATGCCCATATATACAACAACCATTTTGAACAACTTGAATTACAGCTTAGCCGTGAACCCAAACCATTGCCAAAAATGATTTTAAATCCCAATATAAAAAACATCTTCGATTTTGATTTCGATGATTTCACATTAGAAGGATATGAGCCTCATGCCCTTATTAAAGGAAATGTAGCTGTATAAAAAAACAAAAATCCGCTTCAATGAGCGGATTTTTTTATGCTATAATACCAATACACTATTCTCAGCACCTGCAAAGTCATTCCATTTGAATGAATCGGCTTCAGGCTCATTTACATACGAACCATCAACTACATATTTAAACTCGTATGTTGCATCTTTACCTAATTCGAAAGTTCCTTTGAAAGTTCCGTTTTTTAATTTGCTCAAAAAACCTTCTTCAATTTTCCAACCATTAAAATCACCAATTACAGACACTTCATTAGCCTCTTTTGCTTCTAAAGAAAAAGTAACTTTACAAACTGGCTTCGTTTTTATAAATTGCTTTTTTACTGACATAACTATTTTATTTTTAGGTTATTACAAAGTAAGCGAAATAATTCGAAACATACACGAAAAGTCTCATTTTTAGCATATTAACAAAAAACAAGTATCTTTTTTATCATTAAAAAAAAATAGAATCTCATAAATATTAATTTCCATTTAAGAAAACGATTTCCCGTTAAATATTCAACAATCAAAATAGTTACATTTAAAAATAAATTCTACCTTTATAAGCAAAATTCTACTTTATGGAAAAAGAATTACATGAACAATATGAATATGCCAGAAACCGCATAAAGCAAAAGAAAAGATTGTATTACCATTTTGTTTTCTTTACATTGTGCAGTATTTTTTTATTCACTGCTGTATATTTTTTTGAAACAGCAATAGAATTAAATTGGTGTATTTGGATTATTACACTATGGCTATTTGTTTTTGTATTGCATTTCATAAAGGTTTTCATTACCGATAGATTCATGAATAAATATTGGGAAAGAGACCAAATTGACCGGCTAGTAGCGTTACAGAAAAAAAAAATAGCCCAGTTACAATCCAAAATTGAGGACAATAATTCTAAATAAATCCTAACATTATGATTATCATGATTGCCGCAGTTGCCGAAAACAATGCTCTGGGAAAGAACAACGAATTAGTTTGGCATTTACCTAATGACTTCAAAAGATTCAAAGCCTTAACTACTGGCCACCATATAATAATGGGGAGAAAAACATTTGAGAGCTTCCCCAAACCGCTTCCCAATAGAACGCATGTTATAATAACCAGACAAAAAGATTATAATCCAAAAGATTGTATAGTGGTGGATAGCATTGAAAAAGCTCTTGCTGTTTGCCCAGAAAATGAAACTTCATTTATAATTGGCGGAGGGGAAATTTATAATCTAGCCATTCCGTTCGCTGATCAGTTAGAAATCACGAAAGTGCATCATAGTTTTGAAGCTGATGCCTTTTTCCCAGAAATCAATTCTGATGATTGGAAAGAAATCCAAGCCGAATTTAATCCAATAGACGATAAACACCAATTTGCGTATACGTATCAAACTTTTATCAAAATATAATTTTAGACTTAAAATATAAAACGCTTAAGTTTTGAGTTTAAATTATTAAAATTCAATAATTTACCTAACAACAAAATTGATTAAAGGCTACCATTCATTCACTTTATTAGCATCCATTTTAATAAAAATAAATAATAAAATAGTGAATCCCCAAAGTCCTGATCCCCCATATGAAAAGAAAGGCAACGGTACTCCAATAGTTGGAAAAATGCCAATAACCATTGCTATATTTACAAAGAAATGGGTAAATAAAATACCCGCAACACAGTAACCATATACTCTGCTGAACTTGGTTTTTTGTCTTTCTGCTAGATAAATCACTCTAAGAAACAAGCCTGTAAAAAGCGCTATTACTACCAAAGAACCAACAAATCCCCATTCTTCGCCAACAGTTGTAAAAATATAATCGGTATGCTGTTCCGGAACAAAACCTCCTTTAGTTTGGGTACCTTCAAGAAATCCTTTACCTAACCAGCCTCCAGAACCAACAGCAATTTCAGATTGGTTAGTATTATATCCAATACCCTTCATGTCTACTTCTTTACCTAACAATATATTAAATCTGTCACGGTGATGCTGTTTGAAAACATTTGTAAAAACATAGTTTACAGATAAAACAAATCCTGATATAATTGTAAATAGAATACTGCTCAACACTATATTTCGATCAGCAATTCTTGACTTATAATGAACTAGAACAATGACCAAAAGCGATATCAAAATAACATACTGGGGTTCTAACACCAATGTCAGCATGAACAGCAAAACAGTTATAAAACCAGTCCAGACATACCAAGCAGGCAACCCTTCTCTAAATAAAACAATGATGAAAATACTGTAAATCAAAGCACTTCCTGGGTCAGGCTGCGGTAAAATAAGCATAACCGGTAAAAAAACAATGGCTAATGCCTGTACTTGCCTGTTAACTTCTTTTAAATTTATCTGGGTATCACTGAGGTATTTAGCAATAGCTAATGAGGTTGCCGCTTTTGCAAATTCAGAGGGCTGCAATGTAAAACTTCCAAATCCATACCAACAGCGCTGTCCCGCAATTGTTTTACCAAACACAAACAGACCAGCAAGTGATATTAAAGAAATGACAAATATGATACTGGCATATTTTTCATAAAATTTACCATCAATATACAATAAAATAAAAATCATTGGAACAGTTAAACCAATGAAAATAGCTTGCTTTTCATAAGTTCCCTCTGTCGAAGACAATGAAGAAGAATAAATATTTAACCAACCCATAAACACAAGTGCTATATAGATAATGATACATATCCAATCAATATTGCTTGATAAACTTTGATTTTTCATTTGATATGAATGTATTATTTTTTGGTTTTAGTTGTGTCAATTTTTTGTAAAGCTGCTTTTGCTTTACTTTGGGTAATAGAATCCTTAATTCTTAATTCCTCTTTTACTTCTTCCGAAAGCCCTCCCAATATTGCATATCGACTCTGTAAACTCGTGTTCAATACACGCGTTTCCAAATCAGTTCTTGTGATTTTTTTTCTAAGATATTTTTCAATCATCAAACTGGCAATAGGACCTGCAATAGTTGCTCCAAAACCACCATTTTCGACCAAAACTGCTATGGCTATTTTTGGATTGTCTTTTGGTGCAAAAGCGACAAAAATAGAATGGTCTTTTAGCTGAACTCTTTTGCCTCCAATTTTAGCAAAATTTTCGGCTGTTCCCGTCTTTCCGCAAATATCAATTCCTTCAACTCGCAATGCATAAGCTGTCCCTCTGTTATAAACATCAAAGAGTCCACTTATCATAGGAGGAAAATATTTTGGATCAATGGTCGTCACATGCTTAGTCGTAAACTTGGTGTCTATTTTTTCTCCCTTTATTTTTTTAATAATATGAGGCGTGTAATAATACCCATGATTGGCTACTGTCGCCATCATATTCGCCAACTGAATAGGAGTCACCAATACCTCCCCTTGACCGATAGCATTAGAAATAATCGTTTTCCCACTATAACCCCACCCTGGATACATTCTTTTATATGTTTTTGAAGTAGGAATCTTTCCACTTTTACCCGTTGGTAAATCGTAACCCATAAATTGACCTAATCCAAAACTCTTAACATGATTACTCCATACATCCACAGCGTAAGGAGTGCTTTTATATTTGCCAATAGTCCTCAAATACACATTCGAAAAATAAGCGTTACACGATTTGTAAATACCAACATGAAAATCCAATACACCGCCACCGCAATGACAACGCTGAAATCGGCCGGGAGCATAATAAAAACCATGATTACAAACAAAAGTAGTTTTTTCATCTATGACCCCCTCTTGTAATCCAACAAGACCAGTCATAATTTTAAATGGAGATCCCGGCGGATACTGAGCCAATAACCCCCTGTCATAAAGCGGGTTTGCAATAGAATCATGATATAATTTTGTGTAATTTTTGGAACGCTGTCTTCCCACCAAAATTCCAGGATCATAGGACGGAGCAGTTACAAGTGCTAAAATCTCACCTGTACTAGGTTCAATAGCAACTATCCCTCCTCGTTTATTTACCATTAACTGTTCACCATATTTTTGAATTTCGGAATCTATGGTAAGATTTATATCTTCACCCTGAACAGCAATAGTGTCATATTTTCCTTCTTTATAAGAACCAATTTCTCTGTTAAATTTGTCTTTTTGAAAATATTTTACTCCTTTTACCCCTCGAAGAATTTTTTCATAACTTTCTTCAACTCCTTGTTTACCAATTAAATCCCCACTCTTGTAATAATGGTTTTTTTCAATTAGCTTATCATTTACCTGTGTTATGAATCCAAAAATATTGGCTCCATAATTCACTTCATAATCACGCAAGGAGCGTTTTTGAAAATAAAAACCTTCAAATTTTCTGATTTTTTCTTGAAATGCGGCAAATTCATTCTTATTCAATTGAGCCATAAATACAGAGGGTAATCTCGGGCTGTATACTTTGGCTTTTTCTATTCTTTTGATGAAATCGTCTTTGGTTATATTCAATAATTTACAAAACTCAAGAGTATCCGTTTTATTTAGTTCTCTTGGTATAACCATGATGTCATAAGAAGGCTGATTGGCAACTAATAAAACACCGTTTCTATCATAAATATAACCTCTCTCCGGATAATCATATTTTATTTTTATGGCATTATTTTCCGATTTTAGTTTAAACGAATCGTCAATAATCTGCAAGTAAAAAACACGTATGATTAATAAAGATGCACCAATAATAATTAAAGCTGGCAACAAGACTTTTCTCATCGTTTATTTGGCTTTATAAGGTAAATAAGGATAATACAGATTAATATAGTAAATAGGGTACTTAAAACTGTTCGGATCAAAACATCTAAAATAAAAGAGATTTGAAAAGATTCCAATAAAAACAATGCACTATTATGTGTTATAACAGCCAATAAGATAAAAGTGAACCGTTCAGGCGTTAATACATCATTTAGCTTAATGGTCTGATACTCATAACTAAGACCAAATGAAAATTTAAAAAAAACGGGTCTCAAATAAGCCAGAAGAACACAAGCAGTAGCGTGAACTCCTCCTGAATTACAAAATAGATCCATAATCAAACCTAAAAAAAAACTGGCAATAAGAAGATTGGCTTTATTTCCATTTACTGGATAAAGAATGATAAAAAGAATATAAGGAAACGCACTAACATAACCTTCAAAATTCATTTTATTAAAAACTAGAATTTGTAAAGCTAATAGGAGCACAAAACGAAAAATATTCACTAACAACGTGCTATTCATCTTTTCTTTGGTTTTCTAAATTTTTAATTTCTTCGCTGTTTTCAGTTTTTATGATATAAACATGGCCTAAATTGGTCATATCATTAAATAGTTTTACGCTTATTCTGTAATAATGTGTTTTGTCATCAGGAATGAATATTTTATCAATTGTACCAATTCCTATATTTTCAGGGAATATTACTGATTGTCCTCCAGTAACGATAGTATCGCCTTTTTTTATGGTTGCCAATCTTGGAACATCAATCAATTGTACAAAACCAGCGTTTTTTCCATCCCAATTCAATGTCCCAAAGTGATCTGAGTTTTTTATCTTAGCATTTATTTGCGATTTGATATTCAAAATACTAATTACGGTCGAATAATTATCAGATACATCATCAGTAATACCTACAATTCCTAAGCTGTTTATAACTCCCATATCAGGTTTAACTCCAGACTTGGCTCCAGCATTTAATGTTAAAAAGTTCTCAACCACATTATAAGAATTATGAATGACCTTACACACAACAATATCTTTGGGCAAAACACCTTTTAAGCTGTCTAAATTTGGAATCTTGGCAGAATCTTGAGTTTTAAACAGCAAACTTTTCAAGTTAGCATTCTCTATCGCAAGTTCATTATTTTGTTCTCTCAAATGAAGATATTCTTCTATAGAATTTATTTTTTCGTAAACACCGCCACTCAAAAAATTAGCGGAACTGATAACTTTACTTCTATGAAAAGAATGGGACTGAATGGTAAGAGATAATGAAATACCCAAAAGCAGCAAAAACAGTATTCTATTACTGTTTTTTATAATAAATGAGAATATTTGCTGCATTTCTTAACTGTATATATTGAATGTTAGATATAAACTGATTTCAGTAAAAGATATTACTTAATCAAAATGTTTTTAAACTTTGTAATATTTTTAAGTGCCATTCCAGTTCCTCTTACAACAGCTCTCAACGGATCTTCAGCAATATAAACCGGTAAATCTGTTTTTTGGGAGATTCTTTTGTCAAGTCCTCTCAACATCGATCCACCACCTGCAAGATAGATACCCGTATTATAGATATCGGCTGCTAATTCGGGAGGAGTTTGAGATAATGTTTCCATTACGGCATCTTCAATTCGCTGAATCGATTTATCCAATGCTTTTGCGATTTCTCTGTAGGACACCTCAACCTGTTTTGGTTTTCCCGTTAATAAATCTCTCCCTTGAACTGACATATCTTCCGGAGGAGTTTCTAAATCTTCAATAGCCGCACCAATTTGAATTTTTATTTTTTCAGCAGTACTTTCCCCAACAAATAAGTTGTGCTGTGTACGCATATAGTAAACAATATCATTGGTGAATACGTCTCCGGCAATTTTAACCGATTTGTCACAAACGATTCCGCCTAATGCAATTACCGCAATCTCTGTTGTTCCCCCACCTATATCGACAATCATATTCCCTTTTGGCTGCATAATATCGATTCCGATACCAATTGCCGCCGCCATAGGCTCATGTATCAAATAAACTTCTTTACCGTTTACTCTTTCGCAAGATTCTTTTACCGCTCTCATCTCCACTTCGGTAATCCCTGAAGGAATACATACAACCATTCTTAAGGCAGGTGTAAACATTCTTTTTTTCAATGCCGGTATGCTTTTGATAAACATACTGATCATTTTTTCAGAGGCATCAAAATCAGCAATTACACCATCTTTTAAAGGTCTGATTGTTTTAATGTTTTCATGCGTCTTCCCTTGCATCATGTTGGCTTCCTTACCAACTGCAATAATTTTGCCTGATATTCTATCACGCGCAACTATAGACGGACTGTCAATTACGACTTTGTCATTGTGAATGATTAAAGTGTTTGCTGTACCAAGGTCTATCGCAATATCCTCGGTCATGAAATCAAAAAATCCCATATGCCTTTTAAGGGTTAAAAAGTTATAAATAAATTACGCACAAAGTTAAACAAATTAATGTTTAAAATGACGTGTTCCTGTAAATACCATCGCAAGATTGTTTTCATTGCAATAATTAATGCTCAATTCATCTTTGATTGATCCTCCCGGCTGAATTACCGCAGTTATTCCTGCTTTTTTAGCTAATTCTACACAGTCTGGAAATGGAAAAAAAGCATCACTTGCCATTGAAGCGCCTTCTAAGCTAAATCCGAAAGTTTTTGCTTTTTCGATCGCCTGCAATAAAGCATCCACTCTTGAAGTCTGTCCCGTTCCCGAAGATATCAAAGTTCCATTTTTAGCAAAAACAATTGTATTTGATTTAGTATTCTTACACACTTTGGAAGCAAAAATCAAATCTTCAATTTCTTGCTCTGTAGGTGCTGTTGTTGTAACGGTTTTTAAGTCCGCTTTAGTATCAGTAATATTGTTTCTTTCTTGAATTAACAAACCGTTAAGACACGTTCTTACTTGTTTTTGAGGCAATTCAACTTCATTTTGAATCAATATAATTCTATTTTTCTTTTCTTGCAAAATAGCAATAGCTTCAGCATCATAAGACGGAGCGATAACTACTTCACAAAATAACTTGTTGATTTCATTGGCTGTTTCAATATCAATAGTAGCGTTGGCTATCAATACACCTCCAAAAGCAGAAGTTGGATCACAAGCCAAAGCAACATTGTATGCTTCGGAAATGGTTTTTCTGGTTGCCAATCCGCAGGCATTATTATGTTTTAAAATAGCAAATGTCGGATCATCAGTTTTAAATTCATGAATTAAATTTACTGCGGCATCAACATCAAGCAAATTATTATATGACAATTCTTTCCCGTGAACTTTAGTAAACATCGCTTCAAAATCTCCAAAAAAGAATCCTTTTTGATGTGGATTTTCACCATATCTCAATACTTGGCCGTTTTCTATACTAGCTTTATATATTGTTTCATCTGTATTAAAATAGTTAAAGATTGCACCATCATAATGTGAAGAAACATGAAAAGCTTTAGTTGCCAATAACTTTCTGTCAGCCAATGTCGTTGATCCGTTTTGAGCAGTAATCATGTCCAAAAACAAACTGTATTGATCAACAGAAGCTACAATTACAGTGTCTTTGAAATTTTTTGCGGCAGCACGAATCAATGAAATTCCGCCGATATCTATTTTTTCGATTATATCTTCTTCACTTGCTCCAGAAGCTACTGTTTTTTCAAAAGGATATAAATCAACAATTACCAAATCAATTTGAGGAATCTCATATTCCTTCATTTGCTGTACATCGCTTTCGTTGTCTTGACGATTTAGGATGCCTCCAAAAACTTTCGGATGTAACGTTTTTACTCTTCCGCCAAGAATTGATGGATAAGACGTTACATCTTCAACAGGTATTACAGGAATCCCTAAATTTTTAATGAATTCTTCCGTGCCTCCTGTAGAATAAAAAATTACATTTTGCTCATGTAATTTTCTAACAATTGGCTCAAGACCATCTTTTGAAAAGACCGAAATTAATGCTGATTGGATTGTTTTTGTTGTGCTCATTGAGTAGTTATAATTTTAGAGTGCAAAAATAGTTTTTTTTGATAATATAATTCAATAAAAAAGATGTAACAATCTCTTAAAATATCATACCTATTGTTAAATATATTTTTTTAGGTTTTTTATAACCGCTGGGATGAAATTTCTTCTTATTAAAATAAAAAAGCGGTTTCTGACAACCAAATTTTAAATACTTTTCAGAAGAAATAAAAAGATAGAATTTTACAGTAATACAAATTTTAAAAATATGCTAGTTTACCTACGATTATTAAAAGAGAGTTTTGGTTTTGCCATGAATGCTTTGCGAAGCAATAAATTAAGAACATTTCTTTCTTTATTGGGGGTAACTATTGGGATATTCTCGATAATAGCTGTACTTGCTGCTGTTGACTCTTTGGAGAAAAAAATTTCCAAAGATTTGAGCAGTATGGATAAAAACACCATTTATTTATTGAAATTCCCATTTGGCCCTTCAGACATACCCCAATGGAAAAGAGAACAGTTTCCTAATGTAAAATATTCGGAATATATTTATTTGAAAGACGCAATGACGCATACAGATGAATTGGGTTACCGCATATTTACCAAAAGCGAATCTATTAAATATGGATCTAACGTTGTAAGTGCTGTGCAAATAATGCCGGTTTCTCATGAATTTATTGACATTGAAGGATTAACATTTGAAGAAGGCAGATTTTATAATGAGTCTGAAGCAAATTCTGGTGCTCCTGTGATTGTACTTGGAGCCGAGATAGCAAAATCGCTTTTTGAAGACACCGAAGCTATTGGAAAAAACGTGAGACTGTATGGACAGCGGTTTACCGTTATAGGAGTTCTAAAAAAAGAAGGATCCACCTTTGGAGGCGGTAATGACTCCTCAGCTTACATTCCTGTTAACTTTGTTCGAAAAATGTATGGAGATAACAATCCTAATTTAACGAATGTTATCATATTCAAACCTGAAAAAGGGGTGGATATGGAAGAGTATAAAGGTGAAATTTCACAAAAGCTTAGAAATTTCAGAGGATTAAAAGCAGGAGAGATTGATGATTTTTTCATTAATGTTTTTGCAGGTTTTTTAGAAATCATAGATCAATTTTTAGGGACTTTGCGATTTGGAGGAATCTGTATAAGTATTTTTTCTTTTTTGGTTGGCGGTTTTGGTGTTGCAAATATTATGTTTGTATCTGTAAAAGAAAGAACGAATTTAATTGGGATTCAGAAATCATTAGGTGCTAAAAACAGATTTATTTTATTTCAATTTTTATTTGAAGCAATTATCCTTTGCGTAATTGGGGGGATAATCGGTTTATTTATAGTTTGGATTACTTCTATACTTCTTACTAATTTATTAGATTTTGAATTTGTATTAAGTCTGCTGAATATTTTAATTGGTTCAGGATTATCAATTATTGTAGGAATTATATCTGGCATTATTCCTGCAATTGCAGCCTCCAAGCTAGACCCTGTTGAAGCTATCAGAACTGGACTGTAAGCCGTTATCTGCGTCGTTAAAATATTGTTATTTAAGTGTAAATTTTGGTGAGCGGTAAATATTTAATTAGTTTTGGATAAACATCCAATAATTTAATATTCTGATAGATGAGCTTTATTTTAAAAAATGTAGATACAGTTGACTCTATTACTAGAGAGGATTTTAAGAAAAACTATTTAGACAAAAGAAAACCTTTAATTATAAAAGGATTAACAAACGATTGGTCAGCTCGTGAAAAATGGTCAACCGATTATTTCAAAGAAATAGCTGGAGATATTGAAGTAAAGCTCGTGGATAATTCCAAAGCAGATCCAGCCAAAGTAATCAATGCCTCAATTGCCAGTATGAAATTTGGTGAGTACCTGGATTTAATAAAAAGAGAACCTACAGAGCTGCGCATTTTTTTCTTCAATCTTTTCAAGCACAGACCAGAATTAGTTAATGATATAAAAATACCCAAAGACTTAATGGGCGGTTTTATAGAAAGTATGCCAGCCATGTTTTTTGGCGGATCCAAAGCGGTTACTTTTTTACATTATGACATTGATTTGCCACACCTTTTTCACACTCATTTTGGAGGCCGAAAACACATTATATTATTTGATAATAAATGGAAAAAACGGCTTTACTGTATCCCTAATACCACTTATGCATTAGAAGATTATGATGTTGCCAATCCAGATTTCGAAAAATTCCCAGCATTAAAAGGAGTTGAAGGGTATGAAGTTTTTCTAGAACATGGAGATACGTTGTTTATGCCTACAGGAATGTGGCATTGGATGCGCTACATTGACGGTTCTTTTTCCTTGACTCTGCGCGCTTGGGATCAATCATTTACTAGGAAAGCAGCCAGTATTTGGAGTTTGTTTATGCATGGTGCAGTAGATAGCGCTGTAAAAGTAGTTTTCAAAGAGCGTTATGCAAAATGGAGAGAAAAATTGGCTTTCAAAATTGCCGAAAAAGAACTAAAAAAAGACAGACCAAAAAGACAGTATATTTAAAATTATCATTTCAGACTAAATAAAAACACAAAATCCCAAGAAAATTTCCTTGGGATTTTGTGTTTTTAGAAGTTTTAAAACTATCTAATAGGATTATTTTGAATCAAATCTAAGTATAAGTTAATCTTATCTTTCAATTCTTTTCTTGGTGTTATAAAATCCAAGAAACCATGCTCAAGTAAGAACTCAGCAGTTTGAAATCCTTCCGGCAAATCTTTACCGGTAGTATCTCTTACTACGCGTGGTCCCGCAAATCCAATTAATGCACCAGGTTCTGAAATATTGATATCTCCTAACATCGCATAAGATGCTGTAGTTCCTCCTGTTGTCGGATCGGTACAAAGAGAAATATAAGGCAGTTTTGCTTCAGAAAGCTGTGCCAATTTTACAGATGTTTTTGCTAATTGCATCAAAGAATAAGCAGCTTCCATCATTCGGGCACCTCCTGATTTGGATATCATTACAAAAGGAAGTCTGTTTTTGATTGCAAAATCAATCCCTCTTGCTATTTTTTCTCCAACAACAGCTCCCATCGATCCGCCGATGAAGGCAAAATCCATACAGCAAATCACAACTTCTTTTCCTTTGGATTTCCCTACTCCAGTACGCACAGCGTCTTTAAGCTTCGTTTTTTCCATTACTTCTTTCAATCGGTCTGCATATTTTTTTGTATCAACAAAATGCAGAGGATCTTTTGAAGTCATGTTTTTGTCCAACTCAACAAACTCATTATTGTCAAATAAAATATCAAAATAGGCTTCACTCCCAATTCTAACATGGAAACCATCTTCTGGACTTACAAATAAATTACGAGCCAATTCATCGGCATCAATAATTTTTCCTGTAGGTGATTTATACCAAAGCCCTTTTGGGATATCCATTTTGTCTTCGGTAGCCGTAGTGATTCCTTTTTCTTTTCTTTTAAACCAAGCCATTTATATAGTATTCAGTGTTCAGTAATGTAATATAGTGTTCAGTTTTCTGCGATTTAGTAATCATCTTTAGTGTTCAATAATCAGTATTTTAAAGAACTGAACACTAAAGACTAAAACTGTCACTTTTTATAGTGTATTTACGTTATTTAAGTCAGCAAATGCCTGCTCAAGTCTAGCATTGAAAGTTGACTCACCTTCACGCAGCCATTTTCTTGGGTCGTAATATTTTTTGTTTGGAGCATCAGAACCAGTTGGGTTCCCGATTTGAGTTTTAAGGTACTCAATGTTGTTTACCATAAAATCACGGATACCTTCAGTAAATGCAAACTGCAAATCAGTATCAATATTCATTTTTACAACACCATAGCTAATTCCCTCTCTGATTTCTTCTAATGTAGAACCAGATCCTCCGTGGAAAACAAAATCAACAGGATTTGGACCTGTACTGAATTTATTTTGAACGTAATCTTGAGAATTTTTTAAGATTTTTGGAGTTAATTTTACGTTTCCTGGTTTGTAAACACCGTGAACGTTTCCAAAAGCGGCAGCAATTGTAAATTTTGGGCTAACTTTTGATAATTCTTCATAAGCAAAAGCTACTTCTTCTGGCTGAGTGTATAATTTTGAGCTATCTACATCAGAGTTATCTACACCGTCTTCTTCACCACCTGTGATTCCAAGTTCGATTTCCAGAGTCATTCCCATTTTGCTCATTCTAGCTAAATAACCTTTACAGATTTCGATATTCTCTTCTATAGGCTCTTCAGATAAATCGATCATGTGAGAAGAGAATAATGGCTTTCCAGTTGCTGCAAAATGTGCTTCTGAAGCATCTAATAATCCGTCAATCCAAGGCAATAATTTTTTGGCACAGTGGTCAGTGTGCAAGATAACAGTTGCTCCGTATGCTTCAGCTAATGTATGAATATGTTTTGCTCCTGCAATACCTCCAGCAATAGCGGCTTTTTCTCCAGCATTAGAAAGTCCTTTTCCAGCATTAAATTGTGCTCCTCCGTTTGAAAATTGGATAATAACTGGTGCGTTTAATTTAGCAGCAGTTTCTAGTACTCCATTAATTGTATCAGATCCGATAACATTTACAGCAGGAAGCGCAAAACCTTTTTCTTTTGCATAGTTAAATATTTCTTGTACTTGATCGCCTGTAGCTACTCCGGGTTTAATATTGTGTGCCATTGTAATTTTCTTTTAATTGTTTTTTTTAGTTTTTAGATTATAATTTGCAAAAATAAGAATTAATTAGCACTTAAAAAGGGTAATTGATACCAAAATTAAACACAGAATTTGCAAAATTATATTGCGTAAACCATCTTTCCCCTATTTCCTTGGCTGGATTATAGGTTTTGAATCCTAAATCGAGCCTTACAACAAAGAAACTTACGTCATATCGAACACCAAATCCTGTTCCTATAGCGATTTCGCTTAAATCTTTTATGCTGTTAAATTTTGCTGATTCATAAGTAACGGCATCAAGTACGTTCCAAATATTCCCTGCATCCGCAAAAAATGCTCCTCCCCATTTGCCAGCAATTGGGAAACGATATTCGCCACTAATGGCTATTTTCATATTAGCTTCATTAAAATCATTGGAAAAAGAACTGCTTCCTGGCCCAAGATTGTAAGACTGCCATGCTCTGTTATCATTAGACCCTCCTGCAAAGTAGCTTTTTGAAAACGGAATAGTATTTGAGTTCCCGTATGGTATAGCGATTCCAAAAAAGCTTCGCATGGCAAATATGCCAGACTTGCCAATACTCCAATGCTTAATGAAATCAAATTCTGTTTTTATATATTCAGAATATTCTAAATTAAAAATCTCATAATTTCCATCTTTATTTTTAGGAATATTTCCTATCGCGGATATCGCGGATAATATAGTACCTGCTGATTCTAATTTTGTTCTGAAAGTATAAAAATCATTGTCCTGCAGATCTTTTCTGCTTGTTTTCGTAAAATTAAAATTAGTAGCCAGAATAAAATCATTATCGGTGAGCCTTATTCTTTGCTGTTCAATACTATTTACATTTTGAAACTCAACATCATTTGGAGTTAATGCTGTTTTGCCCGTTAAAACTTCATTTGTGAAACCTGTTGTTCCGCTCTCTATAATCAAATTTCCATTTTCAACATTAGATGATTCTAAATTATAAGTTTTAGCAATATTATTTAAAGCATCATAAGAACTAGTATAAACATGGAAATAATTGCTAGGATTCAGATTTCGGACAAACTGAAAATTTAAAAGATCCAATCGGCTGGTTGTGTTTCTCTTTGGTGTCCAGTTGTATGAAAAAGATCCCGTAAAGTTTTCCTTGTCTAATCCAATATTGGTTTGTTTAGAAAGCCCCAGACTAAACACTGTAGAAGGAATCATGCTTTTCGGAATTATTTTTTCTGTTTTGAAAGGAAATAATACTCGAGGGAAATTTAATTTTGCATCCACACCATATTCGGACACATTAAAAAAACCGGCATTCGAATTAGCAATATCGTTTGATGCTCCAATATTTCCTCTAGCCGAAAGTTCTAATGTTTCGGCTCCATTAAATACATTCCGCACTGTTTCTGTAATACTTCCAGTAACCCCGAAATCTTCTATATTAGAATGGGTCGCATCTAAAGTGTAGCCAAAGCTGTATTTTTTTCGAGGGGTTAAATAAATTTTGGCCACCAAAGATTGAGCCGTTATGTCTTTTTTATCAACTTCATATTGTATGGTCGGATAATTAAATGTTTTCAGATTATTCAAGTACCTAGTAGACAAAACAGTTTTGATATCGCTAAAGACATCTCCTTTGGTAATAAATATGGCATCGGTTATTGCGTGCGGCGTATATTTTATTTTTTGAAAACCATATAAAGTCATATTATTGTAAGCCACACTATCTCTAACAGGCTGGTTGTGATTTGAAGCCGAGTAGTCGGTGTAAATTTTAATATCGCTGATTTTATATATTTTAAAAGGCTCCGTTTTTGTGGAGTCGTTTTCCTGATAAGAATAATTTTCAACATTTAAAATTATTGTCGCCTTGTTTTTCTTATTGATAGTATCTATGTCAAAATTGACATAATTGGGCTGAAAACGAAATGCTCCATGGTTTCTAAAATAAGTACTGATATGATTTTTTTCGTTTTCAAAATCTTCTGTTTTATATTGATTTCCGGGAATCAATACTGATTTTATGCCTTGATATAGCGAATCTAAAGCTGGAGTCTTTATTTTGATCTTTACAGAATCGATAAAATAAGGATTTCCTGTAGCTAAAAAGTACTTAATTTGAGCTTTTTTAGGAGCTAAAGAATCTATTTTGTATGATGTTTTAATATCAAAATAGCCATTATTAAAATAATAACTTTTAAGCCGTGCTAGTGATTTTATTGCTTTTAAAGTATCGGCTATTACTGGTGCTTCTCCAGTTTCTTTCAAAAAGTTATGAATCCCAAGATACCAAAATGATTTACGAAGTCCTTCTATCTGTTTTGCGGAAAGCCATTTAACTTCTCTATCGTATTTTTTTTTATTATTTAAATATTTCAGATTGAAAGTAGAATCAGGATTAGGATTAGCCAAATTGTAGATATTCAACAGCATTCGATATCCCAATATGCTGCTGTTGGGCTGCTGATACAACTGATCGTAAATCGTTTGGTTTTTGAGTAATTTATCATTCTCAAAAATTTCGTTTTTAACAAGGAGCTGTTTTCTGGCAGGAACTCTTTTTTCTGAATTACAGGCATAGAAAAGAATACTAATTAGAATAAATACTGTTATTTTTGCAACATTCTTTTTCTCCCTAAAAAGTACAGTTTGCCTTAAAATTTTGGCAAAACTATTTTTTATTTTTAAGAAAAAAAAACATTTATTCATTTGGGAATTCGTGTTATGGAATATTAAATTCAAAAATACATCTTTTATGCTTAGTAAAAACCAAATAAAACTTATATCTAGTCTGCAGCAAAAAAAATACCGTTTTGCTAATCAATTGTTTTTTGCTGAGGGTGTAAAAGTAATTCAAGAATTAGTAAAATCAAATTTTGAACTGGAACATCTTTACACAACCAAAGAAGATTTTAAGGAGATTGCTTCCCATAAAATAACGCTTATTACAGAAAATGAATTGAATAAAATAAGTGCCCTGACTACACCAAATACTTGTTTGGCTGTATTCAAAATTCCTTTGGAAAGCAAAATCATTGAATCTGGATTGGTACTTGCTCTAGATTCTGTCAGAGATCCAGGCAATATGGGAACTATTCTTAGACTGTGTGATTGGTTTGGAATTCGGCAACTGATCTGCTCAAAAGAAACTGTCGATATTTACAATCCAAAAGTTGTCCAGGCTACTATGGGCTCCATTAGCAGAGTAAATGTTAATTATACTGATTTAGATACTTTTCTGAAAAAAACTGAATTACCCGTTTTTGGTACTTTCATGGACAGTGACAGCATTTATAAAACAGCTTTACCGCAGGAAGGCATTATTGTTATGGGAAATGAAGCAAATGGAATTTCTGAAAGCATCGAAAAATTAATTACAAAAAGAATCACCATTCCTCGTTTTGGAGAGCTTCAAATTACCGAAAGTCTGAATGTAGCCACCGCAACAGCTATTATTTTAAGCGAATTCAGAAGACAGGGTTTATAATCTTAGTTCATTAGCAATTGTAAATAACTGCAAAAATGCCTAATATTTATCTTTAGTACTGATCGCTCAATTGCTCTCACAATCGCTTTTACTATTACTCTAAAAATTAATAATTGGTTCTAATGAAAGGTGAAATTAATTAAAATTGCTCTTGATTTCATAGATTCTATGTTACCAGTCCAAGGGCTGTTTGGATCTTTGTCCCGAATTAGTTCATCAGAAATTCCAAATTGTCCTCTAAGAGAAGGCGAGAATATAAAATACTCTGAAAAGATATCAATTCCAATTCCCAATTCATAATTGGTAGTCCATGTTTTCATTCTAAACCGTTCTTCGAGATTATCATCTAAAGATTTTGCATTGCTGGATAAATTTAAATTTGCAGACACGCCTCCTAATAAATAAGGACGTATATTTCCAGTCCTAAGGGATGAAAATTTTAGCAATATTGGAAAATTAACATAAGTACTGTTTACCTCTCTTATGGCGTCACTCGAAGAGTTAAAAGCGGAATTTGGAGGATAATGTAAAGTTCTGTCCGAATAATAAAGACCTGGCTCAAACCTTAAGTCTAAATATTCCTGAAGCCTAAAGTTAGTCACCAATCCCACATTAAATCCGCCTGATTTATCTACTTGTATATCGGGATCCACTGTTTTATAGTCAATTTTGAAATCATAAGAATTGAACCCTAAGAAAAAACCAAAATAAAGTCTTTTCTTTTGCCAGTTCTCTAAGTTAATTATCGGATCCTTACTGAAAATCCCTTTACTTTGAGAAGATCCTTCTACAGCAATACTTAGTAAAATTAATACAATTATTTTTTTCATATTATGCTGCATATTTCAGTATTATTTTTTGGAAGCAGAGTAAATAGTTGCAACGCCAAATGTTTGAGGCATAGCGTTCACCATTATAAACCCAGTTTTTCTTAAAATATTGTTTAAAGCTTCACCATAAGGAAAAGCTGCTGCAGATTCTGACAAATACCCATAGGCTACATTATCTTTGGAGAAAACTTTTCCAATCAACGGTAAAATATTTTTACTGTAAAAATTATAACCTTGTTTATAAGGTGTTTTATCAGGCACAGAGGTTTCCAGAATAACAAATATTCCGCCTGGCTTTAATACTCTGAGAATCTCTGAAAGTCCAGTTTCAAGATGTTCAAAATTTCTAACGCCAAACGCTACTGTTATAGCATCAAAATAATTGTCTTCAAAAGGCATATTTTCTGAGTCTGCTAATACCATTTCAATAGTATGCGACAGATTTTTTTCTTGAATTTTTTTAGTGCCAATTTCGAGCATTCCTGCCGAGATATCAAGCCCAATAATTTTTTTTGCTTTGGTTTGTGCCATCAAAATAGCAAGATCACCAGTTCCTGTAGCAATGTCTAATATCGTTTCAGGATTAGTTTCGGCAACCAATTTCAAAACTTTTTTTCTCCATTTAACATCGATTCCAAACGAAATAACTCGATTTAGGTTATCATAGTTACCGGAAATAGTATCAAACATTTTGGCAACCTGTTCTTTTTTACTGAGAGAAGAATCTTTATAAGGTGTGATTTCTTTTGGCATTTTTTTAATTTCTACAAATATAAACAAACTGTATAAACTATAAATGTGTTTTTTTTGCTATGCAAAATTTTATTCTATAATCATTGCACTACATAATTCAAGAATCATCTTTATTTTTTTTAAATGAAAAATAATTGAAATATCACTAAAAGTGGGTATTGTGAATACTGTTTTTATTACTGATGTTTGTACTTTAAAATTTAAATATTTTTGAAATGATTAGACGGGAATTAATGGCCCAAACCAAATGGATGCTTCTTGCGCTATTTATCTCATTTGTTCTTGTACTGTTTTTTGAAGGTACTGTCACCAGTGGCAGTATTATTTTAAAAGCGCAAAATACGTTCTTAGGATTAAATTTGTTTTTGGAAATTTTAATTTTCTTCGCCTTTAGTACCTTTGTGGTATTTGGTACTAAAGGCTTTTTTGAGTTGTACTCTCAAAAATTATCAAATTATATTGTCCTCACATCGGGGATAATATTGATATTTGTGATTTGTATATTATGTTATCAAATCGTAGTGCAAGAATAGGTCATTCCGCTAATCATTTTAAAAAAAGCATTCCTAGCAATAGGATGCTTTTTTTTTTGAAAATATCCAAGAGGTTACAGATGATAAAGAGCTATAAAAAAACACCTGCAAAAGTCATTTGCAGGTGTTTTTTAAATATTTTTAGCCCAATAATCTTGCATTTTATCGCAAGGCAAAATCATAACTTATCTTTTAACCAACTTTCCTTTTTTATCTATTGGAATACTAGTTTTTACAATTGATTTTGGCTGCAGATCATCCAATACATTCAAAGCTTCTTCAACATAAATATCTTTAGACAAACTTTCATGCCATCTGTCTCTTTTTTCTTTTAGAACTGGGTCATTGATAAACCCTTCTAATTCATATGGCAATGAATTGAATTTTAAATTATTTTTATAATCAGCGATAGATTTAAACTTTTTGGCAGTTTCTTCTATTTGATTTTGAGCTGCCTTAAATTTATCTATATTCAAACTGTAAGTATTCTCATTGCTCCTGCTGTCAATCCATTTTGCATTTTCTTGAATTAATTGGAATTGGACATTTTTCTCAATTCTTTGTTTACTATTAGCAATTGCCTGATCAAATTTTGAAGTATTATTCCAAAGAGCATAAGAAGCCGGATCAATTTTATCCCATGGCAATGCATGAACATCATCACGCTCCCCCATTTTTAAATAAGCATAACGGTCTGGCATAACCACATCGCTGCTTACTCCTTCAAGCTGAGTAGAACCTCCATTAATTCTATAAAATTTTTGAATGGTTGTTTTTAAGGCTCCAAAATCTCCAAATGAACTACTCCTAACATATGGGTTCAAGTCAATTACTCTCTGAACCGTTCCTTTTCCATACGTTTGCTTACTGCCAATGATGATTCCCCGCTTATAATCCTGAATAGCGGCTGCCAAAATCTCCGAAGCAGAAGCCGAAAATTCATTTACCATAATTACTAATGGCCCATCCCATTTTATTTTCTTATCAGTATCATACAGAATTTCTTTTTTAACAGCAGATTTAACCTGAACAATAGGTCCTTCTTCTATAAACAACCCTGCAATATTTACAACTGCCCCCAAAGAACCACCTCCATCATCGCGAACATCTAAAACAATACCTTTTATACCAGTTTCTTTTAAACGGTCAATTTCTTTAGCAATATCTTTAGCCGCATCTCTTCCTTTTCCATCTTTGTTCTCAAAATCAATATAAAATTTAGGCAAATAAATAACCCCGTATTTCAGTCCGTTTTTCTCTACAACACTCGATTTTACATATGTTTCTTCAATCTCAACAATGTCTCTGATAATTGAAATAATCTGTATTGTGCCATCAGTCTTTTTTACAGTAAGACGAACTTCAGAACCTTTTGGCCCTTTTATTTTTTTGATAACATCTGCCAAACGCAGACCTGCTATATCAACTGCCGCACCATTGGATTGGGCTACTTTAATAATTAAATCCCCTTTTTCCAATTGTTTTCCTCTCCACGCCGGTCCTCCAGAAATAAGCTCTGAGACTTCGATGTAATCATTTTTCTTTTGCAGCTGAGCGCCAATACCTTCGAATTTACCGCTTATGCTTACATCAAATTTTTCTTTTTCTTCAGGAGCAAAATAAGAAGTGTGAGGATCGAATTGAGACATCATAGAATTGACAAATAATGTAAACCAATCTTCTCTTTTTAATTCATTCATAAACCCAAAAGAATCATTCAGTGCCTTTATTGAATTTTCTCTTGTTTCCTTTTCCAACATAGCGTCCGATTTTACAACATAAGCTGGATCTTTCCGTTTTTTGTCCTCTTCAGTTTTTTTCTTGTCTATAAAAGATGAAAGCACAGACAGCTTAATTTGTTTCCTCCATTTATCTTTCAGCTCAATATTATTTTTAGCGTAGGGAACTTTGTCATAATCCACATTAAAATTCTCATTAATTTTATAATCAAAAGGACTGCTTAATATTTCTTTGAATATTTTATTCCCTTCCTCCATACGAAGCATCAAACGGTCGTAAGTAAGATTAAAAAAGGTCAAGTCTTTATTCGTTAATTGATCATCCAGTTCCAATTCGAATTTAGAAAACTCATTGATATCCGACTGCAGAAAAAATCGCTTGGAAGGATCCAAAGCTTCTATATACTCTTTATAAACCCCTTTAGAAAAATCATCATTAATGGCTACAGGATTATAGTGTTCTTTCTTTATTACAAACATCAATAATTCCAATAGCAATTTGTCTTTCTCTGGATCATTCGATTTTTTTGAATTAACTGTAAACGCAAATAAAGTAACCGAAAGACAAATTAGTGCAACGAGTATTTTATATTTTTTTTTCATATACAGGTATATTGTTTTTATTCTCCCTAAGCGATCCACACGGAAGATATTCACTATATTTAGATTAATTTACAATCAATTCCCTATAAGAAACGCTCCAAAAATTGGAGCGTTTCTTTATACTCATCAGATGCAAAATTTACGATTTAACTAACTTCCCTTTTTTATCTCCAGGAATAGTACTTTTTACAATTGATTTGGTTTGCAAATCATCAAGTACGTTTAAGGCCTCTTCAACATAAATATCTTTAGACAAACTTTCATGCCATCTGTCTCTTTTTTCTTTTAGGACCGGATCTTTGCTAAACCCTTCTAATTCATATGGCAATGAATTGAATTTTAAATTATTTTTATAATCAACAATAGGTTTAAACTTTTTGGCCGCTTCTTCTATTTGATTTTGAGCAACTTTAAACTTATCGATATTCAAGCTGTAATTATTCTCATTGCTTCTGCTGTCAATCCATTTTGCATTCTCTTCAATCAATTGAAATTGTACATTTTTTTCAATTCTTTGTTTGCTATTAGCAATTGCCTGATCAAACTTTGAATTTTTATTCCAAACGTTATAAGGAGCTGGATCAATTTTATCCCACTTCATTGCATTTTCTTCATCACGTTCTCCCATTTTTAAATAAGCATAACGGTCTGGCATAACCACATCACTGCTTACCCCTTCAAGCTGAGTAGAACCTCCATTTATTCTATAAAATTTTTGAGTGGTTGTTTTTAATGCCCCTAAATCACCAGCTGAACTATTGCGTACAAATTGATTCAAATCAATTACATTTTGAACAGTTCCTTTACCATAGGTTTGCTTACTTCCAATAATGATTCCTCTTTTGTAATCCTGAATAGCTGCTGCCAAAATCTCCGAAGCAGAAGCTGAAAATTCATTGACCATTATTACCAATGGACCATCCCATTCAATTTTTTTATCAGTATCATATAAAATTTCTTTTTTCTTTCCCGCTGACTTTATTTGAACGATTGGACCCTGCTCAATAAATAGTCCAGCAATATCAACAACAGTAGACAAAGATCCTCCACCATCATCACGCACATCCAAAACAATGCCGTTCACACCCGCTTTTTTCAATCTGTCTACCTCAAGTGCAATATCTTTCCCAGCATCTCTGCCATCTTTATTTTCAAAATCGATATAAAATTTAGGCAAATAAATCACACCATATTTGTTACCATTCTTTTCAACCACACTTGATTTAGCATAAGTTTCTTCAATCTCTACAATATCTCTTATTATAGAAATAACTTGAATAGTCCCATCTACTTTTTTAACAGTTAAACGAACTTCAGAACCTTTTGGCCCTTTAATTTTTTTAACTACATCATCCAAACGCATTCCAACTACATCAACTGGCACACCGTTACCTTGTGCAACTTTCATCACTAAATCTCCAGCTTCTAACTGTTTTCCTCTCCAAGCTGGCCCGCCTGATATTAATTCTGAAATTTCGGTATAGTCATTCTTTTTTTGCAGTCTGGCACCAATTCCTTCCAATTTTCCGCTCATACTCACGTCAAATCTTTCCTTTTCTTCTGGAGCAAAATAAGTGGTATGCGGATCAAAACGAGCCATAATTGAGTTGATATACAATGTAAACCAGTCGTCTCTTTTTAATTCACTCATAAATCCAAAAGAATCATTCAATGAATTCAAAGAACTCTCTCTCGTTTCCGTTTCAAGAGCCGCATCTGTTTTTATTACATATTTTGGATCTTTCAATTTCTTATCCTCTTCTAATTTTTTCTTGTCCGTAAAAGATGAAAGAGTAGACAACTTAATTTGTTTTCTCCATTTTTCCTTTAATTCCGTACTGTTTTTAGCATATGGAGCTTTATCATAATCCACATTAAAATCCTCATCAATGCTATAATCAAAAGGCTTGCTTAAGATATCTTTAAAAATCTTTTTACTTTCATCCATACGAAGCATTAAACGATCATAAGTAAGATTAAAGAAAGTCAAATCTTTATTCGTTAATTGATCATCCAGTTCCAATTCGAATTTGGAAAACTCATTAATATCCGACTGTAGGAAAAAACGCTTAGACGGATCCAAAGCTGCTATATAATCCTTATAGACACCTTTTGAAAAATCGTCATCGATAACTGCCGGATTATAATGTCCTTTCTCAATTACAAACGTCAATAACTCCAACAATATTTTGTCTCTTTCCGGATCAATCGCTTTTCTTGAATTAATATTAAATGCAAATAAGGTGACCGATAAACACACTACTGCTATGAGTATTTTATAATTTCTTTTCATAAAGCTTACAATAGAATTCATCAATTTTTTAAACTAAGTTACATTAAAAACCATGCCACCTCCCAATTTCGCTGCATAATTTTTTGTTAAAGATATAAAATAGATTTTCTGACATTAAAAAAACTAAGCAGAAAAAATATATTTTATTTGTTCGCAATATAAGATTTTGTGTTAGTACATTTGTTTTCAAATACAATTTTTATCAAAAAATTATTCTTTTTAACTTCCCTCAATGAAAAATGAAAGGCCTTTAATACTAATTACGAATGACGACGGAGTTTCCGCTCCAGGAATCCGAACTTTAATAGAAGTTATGGCATCAATAGGAGATGTTATTGTTGTCGCACCCGACAAACCCCAAAGCGCAATGGGTCACGCCATTACCATAAACGACACGCTATATCTCAATAAAATTTCAAAAGATACTGACGCTATAACAGAATACAGCTGTTCTGGAACTCCTGTAGACTGCGTAAAAATAGCCGTGCACGAAATTCTGAAAAAAAAGCCTGATCTTTGCGTATCAGGCATTAACCATGGATCCAATTCATCCATAAATGTTATTTATTCCGGAACCATGAGTGCCGCCGTAGAAGCAGGAATCGAAGGCATACAAGCAATTGGATTCTCCTTATTAGACTACGATTGGAATGCCGACTTTACACAAATCAAGTCCCACATCAAGACCATAACTCTGGAAGTCTTAAATAATAAACTGCCAGAAGGCGTCATCTTGAATGTAAATTTTCCTAAATTAAAAGAAAAAGAAATCAAGGGAATTAAAATTTGCCGTCAGGCGAATGCGATTTGGACGGAAAAATTCGATAAACGTAAAACCCCTCAAGGCAAAGATTATTACTGGCTTACTGGAGAATTCGTTAATCAGGACAAAGGGGAAGACACTGATGAATGGGCGTTACGAAACGGTTTTATCTCCATAGTACCCGTACAATTTGACCTTACTGCGCATCATGCCATACAAAATTTAACCAAAAGAGACTGGATTAAATAAATAAAAGAAATATGAATAAAATAGATTTACTTATCGGATTTATAATTGGAATCATTGCTTGTTTCCTGGGAATGTTTCTTTATATAACCATTGTAATGCATACCGATTTTTCAACAGGCATCCAAATGATGAAAAACGAAGGCCATCTCGGAAAAATTGTCACTCTTGGCGCCATACTCGATTTAATCGTCTTTGGAATTTTATTAAAAATGAATAAAGAACTTATGGCAAGAGGCGTTGTATTGGCAGTTATTATGCTTACCATTGTTACCTTGTTTCTTTAAAGGTGACGCTAAATTACTGAGATTCCAAGTTTTTTTAATTTCTACTAAAAATCTTAGAGTCTCAGAATCTTAATCTAGAATCTTAATATCTAAATATTATCATTGTTCATCCAAAAATTCACAAAAATGAAATACTATATTATTGCAGGAGAAGCTTCTGGAGATTTACACGGTTCCAATTTGATGAAAGCGCTCTATGAAGAAGACCCAAATGTCGACATCCGTTTTTGGGGTGGCGATTTGATGCAAAATGTAGGCGGGACTTTGGTAAAACATTATCGTGAGCTGGCTTTCATGGGTTTTGTCGAAGTAATTTTTAATCTGAAGACTATTTTAAATAATATCACTATCTGCAAAAATGACATTACGCAATTCAATCCTGACGTAATTATTTATATCGATTATCCCGGTTTTAATATGCGGATTGCTAAATGGGCCAAACAAACTGGATATAAAAATCACTATTACATTTCCCCGCAAATCTGGGCTTGGAAAGAAAACCGAATCAAAGCCATCAAACACGACATTGACAAAATGTACGTGATTTTACCTTTTGAAAAAGATTTCTACGAAGTCAAACATAAATTCCCAGTTGAATTTGTCGGCCATCCATTAATTGATGCCATTCACAATCAATCGGGTATTGACACCAACACTTTTAGAGCCGAAAATCATTTATCCGACAAACCGATTATCGCTATTTTACCCGGAAGCCGAAAACAGGAAATCAGCAAAATGCTGTCGGTAATGCTAAGCGTTGTCAGCGATTTCCCTGATTATCAATTTGTGATTGCTGGAGCACCAAGTCAGGAATTATCATTTTACCAGCAATTTATTTCTGGCGAAAACATAAAATTCATCTCAAACAAAACCTATGCTTTATTGCGCAACGCCACCGCTGCCTTGGTAACCTCAGGAACGGCAACACTTGAAACCGCTCTCTTCAAAGTTCCCGAAGTCGTTTGCTACAAAGGCAGCTGGGCTTCCTACCAAATCGCAAAACGCATCATCACCCTCAAATACATTTCACTCGTTAACCTAATTATGGACAGAGAAGTGGTAACCGAATTAATTCAGGACGATTGCTCCACCAAGCGCATCCGAGAAGAGTTAACCAAAATCTTAGATCCTAATTATCGTAAAACACTGCTCGAAAACTACAATTTACTCGAGGAAAAACTAGGCGGAATAGGCGCCAGCAAAAAAACAGCCTATTTAATTGTTGATGCTATAAAGTAATTTTAAAATAATTTGCTTCGCCAGTTTACTAAAAAGCTCGTGTGGGCGTACTACCATGAAGAAAAGACCTTTAAAATATCAATAAACTGTTTTAGATATTCATTTTGGCACAAAAATATTTATCTTTTGGTTAACATTCCCTTGTTTACATATTTTTTACTGAATTTTGTCCCCTATTTTTGTAGACAAACCTTGTCTAATTTTTAATTGAAAAACAAGGTTTTCTTTTGAAATAAATTCAATGTCCATGTCTTCCCCTTTAACAAAAAAAGTATTTTCATTTTCGGGTAATAGTTTTAACTTTTGGTCATTGTTGATTTGCAAAAATAAAGTTCCATTTTCAAGTGTAACATTAGCAATATAATTCTTTGAAACTTCGTATTTACTAATATATGACAATAGAACCTCTTGCTTTAGCTGTATTACTTGTTTAGGTTTAGGCAAAGTATATGGCTTATTTGTTATTATTTTATAAACCGAATTGCCAATTCTCTCTAAAGATGAAGATGTAATGTTATTTAATAAAATAATGCAGATGTCGTTTTCTTCATTCATTAAAAAATAGCTTGTAAACCCTTCAATATTACCTCCGTGATTTATAATTTTATCGTTCCCAATTGTGTCAATAAACCAACCATAACCGTAACTGTCCAAAAATGGAGTTGTTGCTAAACCAAAAGTTTTTTTTGAAATAATTTTGTTTGCTTTTAATCCATTGTATAATTTGAGCAGGTCGGAAATTGAGCTATATAATCCGCCCGATGAAAAAAGCAAATTTGGATTCCACAAATTTGTCTCTATTTGTTTTGAATTAGATAAGTAAGAATATCCAGTTACTTTATTTTTTCCTTCTTTAACTTGGTTGTAGTCACATCCGGTGTTTGTCATTTTGAGGGGGTTCAAAATATACTTTTTTAAGCAATTCTCATAGCTTTGTCCAGTCACTTTTTCAATTATCATACCCAATAAATCATATCCACTATTTGAGTAACTGAACTTTGTGCCAGGCTCGAAATCTAATGGTTTATCTTTGAAAAAACTGATTATTTCAGTACTATTAAACTTTTCATTAGTCTTTAGCTTTTCACAGTAATATGGGTTTCTTAAGATCTCATAAATTCCTGATGTATGCGTTAGCAGATGTTTTATGGTGATTTTATTGCCCATTGGATAATTTTCAAAAAAATTGCCTATTGTGTCATCTATAGATATTTTATTCTCTTCTATAAGTTTTAAGACCAAAAGTGCCGTAAATGGTTTGGTAAGTGAAGCTATTGGAAATATGCTTTTTGAAGAAATTTTCCCATTATTGATTGTATTACTGTAACCATAACTTTTCTCGTAAATTTCCTTGCCTTTTTTAGCAATCATCAAGGTGCCGTTAAACATGTTTAATGACACGTATGCTTTTAGAAGACTATCAATTTTTACATTATCGTCTTGGGCGTTTACTGATAAGTTAGTAATTAATAAAAATACTAGGAGAATTCGTCTAATCATATCTATAATATTAAATTTATGAAATTTATGCCAGCATTAGCTCATCTAAAAACCTCGGCTCTTTCTTACTTTTGTCAATAAGCATATAAATATAGTGGGTTAAAACTACAATTAGATTGCTTTTTTATAAAAGACATTGGATGTACTTTCCAAAAAATATTGTGTAAGAACCCTAAAAAAGGTTTTTTATGATCAATACAATTATCTTCTGTTGCTACATGAAAACTATTTTTCCCTCTTTCAAAATATTTCTGTCTACTATAAATAAATCCGGTTTATAAATAAACATCATGATTAAAATCATTATTAAGCCGAATATTTTGAACAAGGTTTTCGTTATTTTTAAAATTACAGATAACTTGTATATACTTGCTATAAAATAGCTACTATAAATCCAAATTTAGGTAGCTTGGCGTAGATTTGCTTCATTCCATACTATTTCCAAATATAGAAATTTATAGCTATAAACCCGTTCAGTATGAATTTTGTTTATACAATTTTTTTACTCCGTATTAATCGAAGCAAAATTAATATTTGTTAGAAATCTCAAAAACCCTACCTTAAATTACAAATAAAAAGACTTTATTTCTTACAAAAATTTGTATTTTGGCGATATGAAAGTATTACAATTCCCATTAGCCAGAATCGCAATAGCCTTTATTGCAGGCATACTGATTACTTATTTACTAAAACCTATTCCAACGGCTATATTTGCTTTTCAGGCTATAACTGTTATTGTTTTTATCAGTGCGTATTATTCAAACCAAAAAAACATCAAAATTCAACTGCGTTTCGGCATAGCAGTCTATCTCCTCGCCTTTTCCATCGGTGCCACTACACAAACCATCCACACTGATTCCAATAGACCAGACAACTACACTCATTACAAAAATATTTTTGACAAAAACCACACTTTCACGCTGACATTAAGGGAAAAATTAAAAAGTACCGCTTTTAATGAACGCTATATTGCCATACTAAATTCGGTTGACAAAGAAAAAGCATCTGGCCGAATTCTGCTCAACATGCGCAAAGACAGCTTGTCAGATCATTTTATCATTGGAAATCAATTAAAAATAAATGCTTCATTAATTAAAAACACCACTCAAAAAAATCCAAATCAATTTGATTATTCCAAATATCTCGAAAACAAACAAATCTATGCCCAGCTCTATGCTGCCCCAAATGAAACACAACTCAACTCGGAAATAACAAAAGACATTTGGTATCACGCATCGCAATTCAGGACTCGGATTATCCAAAATTTAGAGAAAAGCAAATTCAGTAATAAAGAATTGAACGTCGCCGCAGCGCTCATAATGGGACAGCAACAAGACATTGCTCCAGAAATTATACAAGACTATCAATATGCGGGAGCTGTGCATATTTTATCAGTTTCGGGATTGCATATTGGTTTTATACTATTGTTTGTCACTTTTGTGCTGAAACCTTTTTCAAACACCAAAAAAGGCGCTTTCATCAAGCTATTAATTACACTTGCCAGTTTGTTTCTTTTTGGAATTCTGGCGGGGCTTGCTCCTTCAGTTGTGCGGTCTGTGACGATGTTTTCGTTTGTTGCCATTGGTCAGTATCTAAGGAGGAGCGTCAACATTTATCACACGCTGCTCGTTTCTATCTTACTTATTTTACTGTTCCAGCCTTCTTTTTTATTCGATGTAGGTTTTCAGCTGAGTTATGCGGCGCTGTTTTTTATTGTTTGGCTGCAGCCTCTGTTCGCAAATATCTGGAGACCAAAAAACAAAATCGGGAACTACTTTTGGGACATATTAACCGTTTCATTTGCGGCGCAGATTGGTACGCTGCCACTTAGTATTTATTACTTTCATCAATTTCCGGGGTTGTTCTTTGTTACAAACATCATTGTGATTCCATTCCTAAGTATTATTATGGGAGTTGGATGTTTAGTAATGGTCTTAGCCTCTTTTAACTGGGTTCCTTTTTATCCGGCAAAAATACTGGAATTAAGTATTCATTATTTGGACAAAATAATTAGTTTCATTGCTTCATTTGAACAGTTTATTATAAAAAACATTCCTTTGAACGCTCCTCTTCTAATAAGCAGTTATTTGGTAATTATTACCCTAATTATAGCATTCCAACAGAAAAACGCCAAAAGCGCATTAGTAGTATTATCAGCTGTTATAACATTCCAATTGTCTTGCATATCAACCAAATGGGGGATTCAGAATCAAACCGAATTCATAGTCTTGAACACCTCCAAAAAAACACAGCTCATAGAAAGAAACGGAACTATAGCAACTGTGTATACAAATGACAGTATTCTAAAGAATATCAAAAACAACACCATGTTATCATCTTACCTGACTGCTAATTTTAGCACTTTAAAAGAACAGCTGAAATTAAAAAATCTGTTTTATTTCAAAGGAAAAAAAATCCTTTTGATAGACAGTTCAATGGTATTCCCTAAGAATATTCATCCTGATATTCTACTGCTGACACAGTCGCCGAAACTCAATCTGGACCGACTACTGCATCTTATAAAACCCAAAATTCTTATTGCTGATGCATCAAATTATAAGTCAGTTCAAAAAAAATGGGCAGCAACTTGTTCTAAACAAAAAATCCCCTTCCATGCAACTGCCGAAAAGGGATTCTTTAAAATTAACTAATATTTTTTTAAGCTTTCTTAGTTTTTGATTTAGCTTTAGATTCTGAGGTTAACGCCGTTTTTTTCACAAAAGGATCAGCCGAAGCAATCCATGCAGCAGGTCCGCCAGCCACATAACCAGTACTTCCCAGACCTTCAAAATTTATTTTACCCTCTTTATTAACCTTAGCATTTGCAAAATAAATTGTTGGAAAACCTTGTATTCCGAATACTTGCTGCAGTTCGTTATTCTGTGCTTTAACAGCTTCAGATTGGGCAGTTCTTCTAGGATAATCCAATTCTACAAGAATTACGCTCTCATTTGCCCATTTACTGAATTCAGGTGTTTTTAATACTTCATTTTGCAAACGAATACACCAGCCACACCAATCACTTCCTGTAAAAAACAACAGCAGCGGTTTCTTCTCTTTGTTAGAAACTTTGATAGCTTCTTTTACATCTGTGTACCATTTTAATTCTTGCGCTTGAGAAACACTCAGCCCAATAAAAAAGAATGCGATTAAAATTATTTTTTTCATCTAGCGTATTTATTAATTCTTTTAAGCAAATTCAAAAACTGAACTTTATTTGCTTCAAAATATATTTCTTAATTTACAAATTTATACAAAATAACAGTAAAAGTGATCACTTACTTTACTTCTTGCATTAATTTTTTAATTAAAGGCGAAATCACAATTAAAATGACTCCGGCAATTAATGAATATAGTCCAAGTTGTTTGTATCCCTCTGTATAGGTAGTCAAGATTTCAAGTTTTGAAGCCCCTTCCTTAGCTTCGGACAATCCTGCTCCGATAATCCCTGCTACATATTGTCCATAAGCGCTAGCCAGAAACCACATTCCCATCATCATTCCCTGAAGGTTTTTGGTCGAAAGTTTTGTCATAATTGACAATCCAATTGGTGACAAACATAACTCACCAAAAGTGATTACTAATAACGCTAAAGTGAATACATTTAAAGAGGTAATTCCAGCAAGTGTTGCGAAAAAACTAGTAGCAAAAAGCACGTAATATCCTAATCCCAGGAATATAAATCCTAATCCAAATTTTATAATTGTATTGGGCTCTATTTTCTTTTTGCTAAGCAAAATCCATAAAAGACCTAAAAGAGGCGCTAAAAAAATAATAAAAAATGAACCCCCTGAATTGTTCACGCCATTCGGGTCTAGAGTCATTCCTAGTAAATTTTTATCTAAATTTTCAGCAGCAAAAATACTTAATGAACCACCACTTTGTTCATATATCCCCCAGAAAACAATAGAAAACAATATAAAAATTAAAGCTGCCCAAAGTTTTTTCCGTTCTTGTGAAGTCACTTTTGTCATTTCATAAAACAGATACAGTAATGTTAATGGCCCGATTGTCCACATAAAATAATCGGTATATTCCGTTTTAGATACCATAATTTGGATAATAGGTACCATCAGAATAGTTCCAACATAAACCGAATATTCTAACCATTTTGAAATAACTTTCGATTTGACTTCTGCCAATGGATGTCCTGGCTGCAAACCGATTGTTCCAAGTGATTTTTGAGTAAAAATAAAATTGATTAAGCTCACTATCATCACAATTGCAGCTAAACCGAAAGCAACATTCCATCTTTTATCTTCGGATATTAAATTAGCAAACATTTCACCTTTCCCTATAGCAATACACAAATATCCCCCTAATAATGCGCCTAAATTTATACCTGCATAAAAAAGAGAAAATCCGGCATCGGTTCTTGAATCACCTGATTTATAAAGATAACCAACCATTGTAGAAATATTTGGCTTAAAAAAACCAGTCCCAATAATCGTAAACGAAATTCCTAAAAAGAAAAACTCGCGAGGATTGGCAGCTAAAATAGCACTCCCAACAATCATCATTAATCCTCCCCAAAAAAGTGATTTTCTGAATCCAAGAATTTTATCCGCAAATAATCCTCCAATAAAAGTAAAGGCATACACAAAAGCCTGTGTTGCCCCATATTGAAGATTGGCTTCAGTTTTTTGAAAATCCAGTTCAGATATCATAAAGAAAACCAACATCCCACGCATTCCATAAAAACAAAAACGTTCCCACATTTCAGAGAAAAAAAGGCTCCATAATTGCCTAGGATATTTTCCTTTAAAATTTTGAATTTGTTCTAAACTTAAATTCTGTTCCATTATAATTATTTTAAGTATGTAAATAAAAAACATCATCTTTCAGATTGAATCCAAAAGATGATGTTTCCAGTATTTTTTTATTTCATTAAATTATCTGACACCATGCATCATTTTTTTCAAAAATGGAGTTAATGCAAATAATAATAGTGCCGCAAGTCCAGTTAAACTCACAAAAACCATAAAGAATTCAAATAAATTATGAATTTCAAACCCAACAAAAACAGGGTTATGATCCATAATTTGATTTTTGTCCAATAATTGTAATTGTTCAGCTGTTGGTATTATTTTTTTATCCAATACAGCCTGAAGATCTATCCCTAATTCTTTTGCTTTTACAAATTTGTCTCCTGTGGCTGGCAATATTGCTCCTAAAGTTCCCGCTAGTGCATATCCAGATGCATTTGACAAAAAAAACACACCATATAGTAAAGAAGAAAAACGTTTTGGTGATAATTTTCCAACTAATGATAAACCAATTGGAGACAAACATAATTCAGCACAAGTATTCAATAAATACAAAAGGATTAACCATTTAAGTGCTAACAAACCTGAGCTACCAAGATCTTTAACCTGATTTGCAATCATAAAAAAACTTACTGCAATCAATAATAAACCATAGGCTAATTTCACAGGCGAAATAGGTTCTTTATCATTTGCTCTTAATTTATCCCACAACATACTGAATGGAACAGCTAAAGCAACAACAAATAATCCATTAAAAATTTGAACCATTGATGGAGGCATATCCCAAAACAACACTTGTGTTATATGAAATCCATTACCAATAACTAATTCATATACAGCTTTAAAGAAACCTAAAAAATATCCTAAATAAACAGGATAATTTATCAATCTATCCGTTTGATTATCAGCAATAAAAGTTAATGAAGAACCTGCCTGCTCAAATGCAGCCCAAAAGAAAATAATGAAAAAAGAAATTATATAAATAACCCAAATTCGGTCTTTTTCAACTTTTGTCAATGAACTGTCAGATAAAATTAAACCCGCCAAAGTTATACCGCAGGCATAAATAATTGGATAAATAATGGTTTTAACAACATTATCGCCGTCTACTGAAAAATGAAACAAAAAGAACATTCCAATAAAAGCTAATGCCGAAACTATTAATGATTTAGTCGAAAAAACTGCACTTTGAGCTTCTCCTTCTTCATAATCAGATGATTCATTTTTAGATGGGTGCCCTCCTAATGGCTTACCATCCGGAGTAACCACATATTTATTTTTCAAGAAATAAAATAACAGCGTTCCTATAAGCATTGCAATTGCCGCTGCAAGAAACCCCCATTTGAAAGCATGAATATCTCTTATACCTCCTTCGCTTTTAACATCTCCTACTAATGGACATATAAATTGACCTAAAAAAGCTCCTATATTGATTCCCATATAGAAAATGGTAAAAGCAGTATCCAATTTTGTTTTTTCCTGTTTTGGATACAAACTTCCCACCATACTGGAAATATTTGGCTTAAAAAAACCATTCCCAAAAATGATTACTCCTAATCCCGAATACATTATAGCTGTAGCTAACCCTATATTATCACCAAAAACACTTGCACTGGTAAATAATAATAATTGCCCTATACCCATTAATAATCCGCCCAGCATAATACAGTTCCTATTTCCAAAAAAACGATCTGCAATAAAACCTCCTAACATTGGAGTTAAATAACAAAGTCCAAGAAAACCTCCATAAATTAAAGAAGCGTCTTCTTCTTTCATTAATAAAGAATTTACTAAAAACAGGGTTAATAGGGTCCGCATTCCGTAGAAGTTGAAACGCTCCCACATTTCGGTTCCAAACAGCACCCAAAGCCCTTTTGGATGTGCTGTATTCATTTTAGTTTCTGTCATTTTTTTGTTTTGGTTTTTGTTTAGGTTATGATTTGGGTTATAAATTTTCCTTGATAAAGTTAGTCATTTTATTGTATAGCTGAATCCTTGTTTTCCCTCCATATATACCATGATTTTTGTCCGGATATATTTGAGAATCAAATTGCTTATTAGACTGAATTAATGCTTCCATCATTTGCATCGAATTTTGAACATGCACATTATCATCACCAGAACCATGAATCAAAAGAAATTTTCCTTTTAATTTATCTACATGATTAATTGGCGAATTAACATCATATCCGCTTGCATTCTCTTGTGGAGTCTGCATGTATCTTTCGGTGTAAATGCTGTCATAAAAACGCCAGTTGGTTACTGGTGCTACTGCAATAGCCATCTTGAAAACATCGGCTCCCTGAAAAATACAGTTTGATGCCATAAAACCTCCATAAGACCAGCCAAAAATACCAATTCTTGAAGCATCTACATAAGAATAAGCTCCTATCACTTTGGCTGCATCAATTTGATCTTCAACTTCATATTTTCCTAACTGCAGTTGGGTTACTTTCTTGAAATCGGCTCCTTTAAACCCAGTTCCTCTACCATCAACACAAGCCACAATATAACCTTGCTGAGTTAGCATCATGAACCAATAGTCATTAGAACTGCTCCATCCATTTACTACTTGCTGTGATCCTGGTCCAGAATATTGAAACATGAAAACAGGATATTTTTTAGAAGGGTCAAAATCTTTAGGCTTCAAAATCCAAGCGTTTAATTCGTTTCCTTTTTCTGTTTTTAAAACAAAAAACTCTTTAGAAGGCAAATTATAACCTTTTAATTTAGAGGCAAGCTCCTGATTATTTTCGACAACCTTAATTTCTTTCCCCGTTTTTGACTCGTTTAAAGTATAAACAGTAGGCTGAGTGGCACTTGAGAAAGTATTAATGAAGAATTGGAAATTAGGGCTGAAAGTAGCCGTATTGGTTCCTGTATTTTTAGACAGACGCACTTTGTCTTTTCCGTCTAATGCAATGCGGTAAACATCTCTGTTAATAGAACCATTTTCTGCAGACTGATAAAAAATGGTTTTTGTCTTTTCGTCAAAACCGTAGTATGAAGTAACTTCCCAGTTTCCTTTTGTAACTTGATTTTTAAGTTTTCCTGTTTTATCATAAAGATAAATGTGGTTAAAACCGTCTTTTTCACTTGTCCAGATAAAACTGTTGTCCTGTAAAAACGTTAAATTATCAGTTACATCAACGTATGCTTTGTCTTTTTCGTTCAAAACAACTTTTGCGTTAGCTGTTGTCCCATCAATAAATAACAAATCCAGATTATCCTGATGACGGTTTAAAACCTGTGCCGACAATACATTCCTGTCATTTGTCCATTTCAGTCTCGCAATATAAAAATCCTTATAATTTCCTAAATCAACTTTTTTAGCTGTGTTGCCCTCTACATCATAAATATGTAAAGAAACTGTTGCGTTTTTTTCTCCTGCTTTCGGATATTTGAAAGTCTCAATAGTTGGATACAAACTTTTTTGAAAAATTGACATCGAAAATTCTGGAACTTCACTTTCGTCAAAACGGATAAAAGCTACTTTTTTGCTGTCTTTGCTCCAATCAAAAGCCCTTACAAAAGCAAATTCTTCTTCATAAACCCAATCTGTAATACCATTAATGATGGAATTCTTTTTACCGTCTGATGTAATGGCTACCGATTTTTTTGAGGCTACATCATATACATATAAATTATTTCCTTTAGCATAAGCAATTTTTGTCCCATCAGGAGAAAAAGCAGGCTCCTGTACTTTAAAATCAAAAAGTTTTGTTAGAGTTTTGGTTGTGAGATCATATAAAAAATAATCTGCGGTAAAAGAGTGACGGAAAATTTTATCAGAATTACATGCAATTAATATCTTTTTTTCAGAAGCATCAAACATATAACTATCTATTCCGTCTGAAAGTGCCGTAAAGTTTTTAGTGTCAATTAAGTTTGACTCTTTTTTTAAGGTAGCAAAATCATAAAGATCAATTTGCATACTCCTAGTTGTTCTGTCAAAATTCAATACAGTATATTGATTTGTGTTTTTCAATGATTGTAATTCATCCATCCCTTTGGCTCGGAAAGCGCCTGTAAAAATCTCATCGACAGTGATTTTTTGCTGCCCGAATACTGTAATACATAAAAAGAAAAGTAACGCATTAATTTTATTCGAATACATAATATGGATTAAGTTATAAAAACAACAATTTTAGTGAAATTTCCGCAAATAAAACACTTTTACGCTGTTAAATGTTATAAAATAATATTTTTAACAATCCTTATGAATGTTTTTCAACGATTGAATTAATACCAAACATTCTTCCTATTAAATAGGCTATATTTAAAAATTTATAAAAAATATCACTAAAAGTAATTTTTTCTTTTCAATATAAAATAAACAGGATGCCGCTGACATTCACAAAACCATCCAGTCTTTTTTTATGAAACCCAAGCTTTCAGTTTTAGCATTAAGCAGAATAAAATCAATTCCAAAATAAAATAAATGAATACGTATCTTTGCTGCGATAAAGCTATAATTTATACTCTATGAATAACGCAGTTGCTGGATTTTCTAAATTATCCAAAGAAGAAAAAATAAACTGGATTGCCAATCATTATTTTTCAACTCCAAGTGAAGCAGTTACATTACTGAAAAACTATTGGAATGCCGATGAAAAAATTCAGAAACTGCATGATGAATTCATAGAAAATACCATCTCCAATTTTTATATTCCGCTGGGAGTGGCACCAAATTTCCTGATCAATGGCAAATACCACACCATCCCAATGGCTATAGAGGAAAGCTCTGTAGTTGCTGCCGCTTCCAAAGCTGCCAAATTTTGGTCAACACGCGGAGGCTTCAAAGCAACCGTTATTAATACCGAAAAAATTGGACAGGTACATTTTATCTATAAAGGAGATACATCAAAATTAGCGCTGTTCTTTACCCAATTGAAATCAAAGTTATTTGATTCGACCGAAAATATCACCAAGAATATGCAAAAACGCGGTGGCGGTATTTTGGACATCATCCTGAAAGACAAGACCAGTTTACTCCCAAATTATTATCAGCTTCATGCCACTTTTGAAACAAAAGACAGCATGGGAGCCAATTTTATAAACTCCTGCTTGGAAATATTTGCCAAAACATTAAAGGAGGAAGCATTGGCTTTCGAGTCATTTTCAGAAGAAGAAAAAAACATAGAAACAGTAATGAGTATTCTTTCCAACTATGTTCCAGACTGCATTGTCCGTGCCGAAGTATCTTGTCCTATAGAAGATTTAGTTGAAAAACACATCGAAAATCCACATGATTTTGCTGCTAAATTTATACAAGCCGTTCAAATTGCCGAAGTGGAACCTTTCCGAGCAGTAACCCATAATAAAGGAATCATGAACGGAATTGATGCTGTTGTTCTTGCCACAGGAAATGATTTTAGAGCCATCGAAGCAGGAATTCACGCTTATGCATCAAAAAATGGGCAATATTCCAGCTTATCCCATGCCAAAACAGAAAACGGAATCTTTAGTTTTTGGCTGGAAATACCATTGGCTCTGGGAACTGTTGGCGGTTTAACATCACTGCATCCTTTGGTGAAATTATCTCTAGAAATGCTGGAGAAACCATCCGCCAAAGAATTAATGCAAATCGTAGCAGTAGCAGGATTGGCTCAAAACTTTGCCGCATTGCGATCGCTGACAACCACCGGAATTCAAGATGGGCATATGAAAATGCATTTAAATAATATCCTCAACCAGTTTGAAGCCAATGAAGAAGAACGTATTTTGACCAAAAAACACTTCAAACACCACGTGGTTTCACATAGTGCCGTAGTCGATTTTCTGGAGAATTTAAGGAAATAATTATTTTAAAAAAATGAAAGATACCTTCTATAGCAACGGCAAACTTTTAATAACAGGAGAATATCTGGTTCTTGACGGAGCAAAAGCATTGGCATTACCAACAAAATTTGGCCAAAATCTGACTGTTGAAAAAAACAATAGCCAAGAAATAAAATGGACAAGCTATGATGCTGATGGAAGTATTTGGTTTGATGAGACAATTCCGTTTGCTGCAATTCTCTCAACAACTCCTTTTGAAACAGAATCAATAAAAAACACCTTAATTACCATTTTAAGAACAGCTTACCAACTTAATCCTAAGGCGTTATTAATTTCCGAAGGCTATATCGTAACTACTCAATTAAGTTTTCCAAGAAAATGGGGACTAGGAACCTCTTCTACTCTGATAAATAATATTGCTCAATGGTTTCAAATTGATGCTTTCACACTGCTTAAAAACAGCTTTGGAGGCAGTGGTTATGATATTGCCTGCGCTCAAAATAACACTCCAATTGTATATCATCTTGAACAGGAAAAAGCTATTATTGAAACTGTACAATTCAATCCTTCTTTTTCAAAAAATCTATACTTTGTTTATCTCAATCAAAAGCAAAGCAGTAAAAGCGCGATAGCTTCTTATAAAGAGAAAAAAAACAATTTAGAAACCCAAAAAGAGATTATCAGCCAAATAACCCAAACGGTTTTAAACGCAGAAAACGCGACCGCTTTTGCGCAAACTTTAGAAAACCACGAAAAAATATTAAGTACAATTCTTGAAACCAAAACGGTTAAAGAAACTTTATTTCCAGATTTTAACGGGACTATAAAAAGTCTTGGAGCTTGGGGAGGAGATTTTGTATTAGTAATCTCTGAGGAAAATCCTAAATCTTACTTTTTAGACAAAGGCTACGAAACAATTATTGAGTATCGTGATATGATTTTATAATGCAGAATTCATAAAATCGTCAAATAAAAAAATGATCCTAATTTGCTTTTTTGCTTTTATTGTATTTCGCAGCTTCAACAAGCTGTATCGTATGATCAGCCTTCTCATTTGATTCAATGAGTTTATTGTGCAAACGCTCAGCCATTTTTTCTATACTAGTTGTAATCGAATCGCACACTAATTCCATCCTGCGGTGTTTTTCTTCTTTTACAGCTCTTAAAACATCATCAACAAAGATTTTGTCATATTTCTCTGCAACAGAGTCACGCGTATTAGTCAATCTGATAACTGCGTCATTACTAAAAATGGTAACTCTAAAATGCTGCTCTTCATTGCTTAAATAATATTTACCTCCTAATTCGTCACAATTAATATCCGTAACGCTAAGTTTCAATAACTCAGTAATTATTCCAAAAATATGATTTTCAATTTTGGAATATACTTTCGGCTTTTTTCTAAAAAAACTAAACATACAAATTATTATTAATTAAAATTTTCAAGTAATCTATCTTAAACTAAAATTTTATTGAGAAAATCCTTTTCATAAAATTAAAGAACAAATTAATGGCAATTTTTTTAATAACACAAATTGTTTAGATTATATACCAAAATAAACTTTAAACAGCAAATTTTCACAATAATAAAACACTGAACCATCTTATAACGAGTAAAAAGAGATTTTAAAAATGCTTACAAAAAATTACCCCATACAATTTAACTGTGATTTTATAGCAAACAATTAAAGAATATAGTTAAAATAAAAAGTCCGATACTTGCAGTTTATAAGTATCGGACTTTTTATTGTTTAGTAATTACCGTTTAGTAATTAAAATCTTTTCTGTTATCTTTTATTTCAGCACCTTCTTTTAATGCTGGCAAAACTCTGTTTGCATCTGAAGCACCTTGTGCCTTTAATTTAGCAACGTTATCAGCATAGCTTTTTAGAGCTGGCGCTTTAACAGTGCTTGTATTTTTTACCACATAAACACCAGTAACTCCTTCGATTGGAGCAGATACTTTATTAGCGCCCAAAGCCAATGCATTTCCAACTACTTTAGCCTCTTGACCAACTCCTCCAGGTAAAACTGGATTTTCCAAAGTAACATCAACAGCTTTTTGAACAGTAGAACCTGTTGCTTTTGCAATTGCTTCTAATGAACTTCCTGTCATTTTCGCTTTTAGCAATTCCGCTTTTTTCTTATTTTTAAGAATAGATTCAACATAAGGTCTTGCTTGAACAACTGGAACCAATCCTGAATTATCAATAGCCTTAAGTTTAGCAATTACATGACCTAAATTCGCCACTTCAAATCTTTTAACAGCACCTTCTTTAGTATCATTTTCAAAAGCCCATCTTACAATAGTTCTTTGGGCTCCCAGAGGACCAAAACTTTCATCCATTGCTTTTACTGTAACAGCTGGCGATACAGTAAGTCCCATTTCTTTGGCTGTTTTATTAAAATCTTTGTCAGTAGCATCCATTTCAAATTTAGTGGCCTGCTCGAATATTTTATCAGAAGTAGCCTCTGAAGCTTCAATTTTTTGAGCAACAGTTGCTAAACGAACACCATCCTGCTTGTCTGTAACTTTAATTATATGGTAACCATATGGGGTTTCAACTAATCCAATTTTACCAATACCATTATTGAAAACAAAGTCATTAAAAGGTTTTACCATTTGCCCTTGGCCAAAATATCCTAAATCACCTCCTTGCTGAGCTGAAGAATCATCAGAAGCAGTAAATGCTAACATCATGAAACTATCAGGATTTGCAGTAACCTGAGCTAAAATAGCTTCTGCTTTAGCTTTAGCTTCTTCTTTTGTTCTTTTTTCTTTTTTATTAGGAACCTGAGTTCCTTCATAACTGATAAGGATGTGACTAGCTTTCGCATTTACACCTGCTTTTTTGCCTAATGATTTAGAAATGCAGTAGTATTTACCAAAAACGTATGGCCCATAAACAGCTCCTGGAGCTAAATTGTATAATTTATCTGCATCAACTGCTGGCAAATCTTTTTTGGCAACGTAAGAAGAATCATAAGGTACATCCGAATTTGAATTTACAAATTCAGCTGCATTTTTAGCATTTTTAAATCCAGCTAAAGTATCATTTTTAGCTGTAGCCTGATTGTAAACCACACTTCCTGTCAACAAAGAAACAAGTTTGGATTTAACTTCATTAATATCTGCTGGAGATGCTTTATCTTCAACCAAAACATACTCTACTTCACGAGTTTCTTCTGATTTGAATTTTTTTGGATTTGCTTTCATGTAATCCAATATATCAGCATCAGTTACTTTTACTTCACTGTCTTTAATAGTAGAAAACAAACCAGCAACATAATCAAAATTTACTTTGTTAGCTCCCAATTCATAATTGAATTTTCCTTCACTTTCAGTTGTATAAATACCTCCTTTAATTAAAGTATTGTAAATTTGAAATTTAGCATTCAATTCTGCGTCTTTCTCTCTGTCTTTTAAATATTGAGCCTGCTCTGGATTTGATTTAAAAAACTCTTTAAATTTTACAACATCAAACATACCGGCAGCATTCAAAAACATTGGGTTTTTACCAATATTTTGATCAGCTTTAAGAATTTCCAAGATATGTTTCTCTCCTACTCTTAATCCTAATTTATCAAATTCTGCAGAAAGCAAAGCAATTGTCACTTCTTGATCCCAAACTCTTCTCGACGCTTCTGTAGCTGTAATTCCCTGTCCGCTTTTTTCGACATTGCTTACTTTAAGCCTAAAGTCTTCAAATGCAATATCCTTTCCATTGATGCTTCCAACATCCTTCGAGCTTTTACCAAAATTCCCTTTTGTAAAAAGATCTTGTATGATAAATGAGAATAATGCTAGAGCAATAACTCCAATCATTATAGCGGAATGTTGTCTGATTTTTGATAAAACTGCCATTGTATATTATTGTTTATTTTAAAATTTTGTTTGCGAAAATACAATTATCTAATTAATAATTATAGAACTACTGTTTTTTTTTTGCTTTTTTTTAAATTAAAAAAGCAATCCTAGTCCTTGACGGTCATTTTAACCAATTCAATCTTCTTATTTGTTGCTTCCTCAATGACAAAATGATAATTATCAATAGTAATTTCATCTCCTTTTTGAGGAATTTCTTTAGTAAAATCAACTATAAATCCTCCAAGCGTTCCATAGGAATCACTCTCGGGAATTGCCAGCTTATATGTTTGATTCAAATACTCCACATCAAAACGGGCGGAAAATAAAAATGAATTATCATCTAACTCTTTTTCAATTAATTCTTCATCCAAATCGTGTTCATCTTCTATTTCGCCAAAAAGCTCTTCGACAATATCCTCAATTGTAAGAATTCCCGATGTACCGCCATATTCATCCAATACAACGGCCACACTTTTTCTTTTTTTAGTCAATAAATTCATGGCGTCTTTTATATAAATCGCCTCTGGAATAAATTCCACCGGGATTACTATTTCTTTAATACTGGAAGGTTTTTTAAACAAATCAAAAGAATGCACATAACCAATGATATCATCTAATGATTTTTGATAAATTACTATTTTTGAATAACCCGTTTCTATAAACAATGCCTTCAGATCCTCTATCGATTCAATTACATCAATGGCGGCGATCTCGGTACGCGGCGTCATTACATCTCTTGCTTTTACTCCCGAAAAATCTAAAGCATTTCTAAAAATCTGTATTTCCGAATCTACTTCTTCATCATCCTCAACCGTACTCATTTGTTCGGTAATATAGTTTCCTAATTCTATTTTACTAAAATAAAACTGTACTTGATCTCCTTCTGTTTTAAAAAATTTTCTCAAAATAAAATCTGAAATCCAAATCAGAAAAGTAGAAACAAAATAAAATAATTGATAAAAAAAGTAAGATGGTATGGCAAAAAACTTAATTAGTGAATTGGCATAAATTTGAAAAAAAACTTTAGGAAGAAATTCAGCTGTTATTAAAACTATTACTGTTGAAATTACTGTTTGAATTAAAAGACTTACAGCATCCGAAAAATGCAGGTTAAAAAGCAGTAACCACCTCATCAATAACTCACCCATGAAAAACCCATAAACCACTAATGCTATATTATTGCCAATAAGCATCGCCGCAATAAATTTTGAAGGCTTTTCTGTAAGTTTAGTAAGTGTTCTGGAAAGAAAACTGTCTTGTTTTTTCTCTAACTCCAGATAAATTTTATTCGAAGAGATAAAAGCTATCTCCATTCCTGAAAAAAAAGCACATAGTATTAAGCACAATATTATGATACTTATTTCCATTTCATTTATGATTGTTTATTTCTGTCTTCAAACTTTTTCGCAAACTTTCTTCTAAAGAAAAACATAAAAACAGCAAGACCTCCAATGACAAAACTCAACAAAGGATTCTCGTTAGCACTCCATTTTGTATATCCTTCGTATAAAAAATAAAGTCCAAAAGCTAAATATAAATAGGATGTGTATTTTAGAAAATTCATATGTTTGTTTTTTATTATTCTTTGGATTCAATTTCTCCCTGTATTCTCTGCGAATTAATCGTTTTAAAGTCTTTACTAAAATCAATTCCCTGACCAGTAGAACTATTTGCAGCATCGGTCAGCTTAAATTTTTTCTCTGTATAAAACCATTGATTTTTTTGGTCAAAAAACAATTGTTCCGTTTCCAGTATCTGTCCTGCTTCAGAAGTAATTTTCACTTTGCCCTGCAAATCTATGATATTAGTCTGCTTGTAGGAAACTGCATAATTAGATCTGATAAATGTTTTTTTTCCTTTATTGTCATAAATGGTCACATCTACACCTTTAGGAAATTCTGTAAAGGCAAAATCGACATTAGAATAATCAAACATTTTTGGACTTACAAGTATCGATTTTATTTTCCCAGAATCAGTATATTTTAAATTCACCTGATCTGCATCACCACTTGGGACAAATTCAGAATAATCATTATTATGCACCTCTTTAAAATTACTTTCACAACCAAAAAGAACACTTACAATAATGAAAAGCAACAAAAGAGCCGAAATATATTTATCAAAAAAATTCATAGCATTCATTTAAACAAAGAAGAAGAATTAGACTAACATGAATTGATTAATCAATTCCTCTACGTCTAAACCACTTATCATTAAGAGAAAAACTCATTGCAAGAGTAAAATAATTTTCCTGAATCAATCCATGAGAAGTTGTACCTCTTTGCCCATATTCCAAACCTATATTTACATTAGAAAGACTTCCAATAATAGGCAGACCCATTCCAATACTAACTGCTTTCTCATCAATTTCTTCCGAATTGATTATTGCTCCTGTTTTGGTGTATCTTAAACCTCCTCTATAGACAATCTTTTGATAATACTTTGAAAAAACATTGTAGTTAGGAACATAAAAACCGCCTAAACTATAACTTGAATATTTACCGTAAGAAACATTGTCTACTGTATTAAAATCATCTGTTAATTTTCCAACATTTTGAAAAACCAATTGCGTGCCTAACAGCCATTTTTTAGTTTGCCCAACTCCAAAACCAAAAGACATTTTTTCAGGAATTTTTAAATCTGTTCTAATTTCTTTTTTATCTGAAGTATCATAAATAGCAACATCATAATTTGAATTATAAGTTACAGTTGAAATAGTTTTAGTATTTGTTGACGACAACGTAGCTTGAGGAGCGTATGTAAAACTGCTGTAAAAATTTGTTTTTTTATAAATTTTATACTTGTACATAGCACCAAAATTAGCAGCAAATCCATTTAAATCCGCTTTATTTTTTTCTTCTGTTCCAATCAATACTCCCGTCAGAAATTCTAAATTCGAATTATTAATTCTTCCGAAATTATACTGCACATCACCACCCACTACTAAATTAGGAATAATTGTATAACCCAATGAAAAGAAGGCTTTATTTAAACCGCCAGTACCTTTCAAAACATTATTTACAGCATCGGGTACATTTGGATTAGTAGATTCAATATTATATCCCACTGAGGTATAAGGCAACAGCCCGAATCCAACCCCCATTTTTCCTAAAGGCAGAGCTATAGCTAAATAATCAATGGTCGTTCTTTGAGCATTATCACTTTTGGAATCCGTTTTCAATTTGGTTGACGTATAATTTCCTCCAATTGTAAAAGCAGTGGCTCTTATAGAAGCAAAACTCGCAGGATTCAAAATATTTATATGAAGACTGTCTTGCTCTATATTAAGTCCGCCCATGGAACGGTTTTCAAGATTTCCTTTAAATCTGGATTCTCCTAATCCGAAAAAAGAATAAGGAGACGCAGATCCACTTTGAGCATTAGCCATTAGCGAAAAAAAGAAACTTGCAATAACAATAAATTTTTTAATCATTTTCTGTTTTATATTGAAAAATTTGATTCAAACTCTCTAATAGAAAATTTGAATTGGCAAATATGGTATTTTTTAATCGTTTAGCCAAAAAAACTGCATCTCCGCCCGTTAAAATTATTATAAAGTTTGGATGTAATACCTTATATTCATCTATAAAACCATCCATTTCATAGACCAATCCGTTTACAACACCAGAATGTATCGATTCTGAAGTAGATTTACCAATAAAATATTCTGGTTTTTCCAGTTCCAATAAGGGAAGTTTTGCAGTAAAGTTATGCAATGCAGCATATCGCAACTGTAAACCCGGAGAAATTGCTCCTCCAAGATAATTATCCGATTCATCGATAAAATCATACGTCACACAAGTCCCAGCATCAATAACCAGCCGGTTTTGATTCGGAAACTGAAGTGTTGCACCCGCAGCAAGAACCATCCTGTCTACCCCTAAAGTTTTAGGAGTCTTATAACGATTGACAAATGGAAATGAATCATTATGTGAAACAAAATGAATATCCACAAGACTTTCAAATTCTGAAAAAGACTGTTTTTCTATATCCGAAACCGAAGAAATAACCAAATGAGTAACTTTTCTATATTTTTTTAAAATATTTTGAATGTTTTTTCCAAGCTCAGTTTTCGAAAAAACAAAGCTTTCTAAAACAGTAGCACCCTCAAATACAGCAGTTTTAATTCTGGTATTTCCAACATCAATGGCTAGAATCATAATTTATATTTATCAATGCGAAGATACGAATTGATTTTTTTTAAAATTTCTTTTGGATAAATTAAAAATGGTTCTATATTTGCACCCGCAAACAAGTTCATCGAACTCCTAACAAAATAAGAGCAAAGTGAAATATTAGCAAGGTACCTTAGCTCAGATGGTAGAGCAATGGACTGAAAATCCATGTGTCCCTGGTTCGATCCCTGGAGGTACCACAAAACCCACTAAGAAATTAGTGGGTTTTTTGTTTTTATTCCTTTTTTGATCCAACAAAAAGGGGATCAGGTGCAAAAGTTGGAATTAAGCAAAAAGATTAGATAATCCCATAATGTGAGGCTGGGAATTTGCCGAAGCTTTTGACAAACTGGGTTACAGTCAAAAAGAGAAAAACTGTAATTGAAATGCTTACCAGCTTCACTTAACCCTGATGACAAAGAAAAAGCTTTTTCGCTTCTGACTGTTTCAGGTTTTCAAAACAAAATTATAACCATGGAAGCCCTTCTTTCTATGAGAATAAATATTTCCCCCTGTTATCCGGATTAAGCCTGTTTTTAGGCTTACCAAAACAGCAATTTCCCCTAAACTATTGACCTAAGCTGAAATAGTGAATACAAAAAAAATATTATGTAAAAAATACTATCTTATAAAAAAGTTTAATTTTATTGCCCATTGTTATATTTTTTATATATTTATCAGATAATCGACAAAATTGATCATTTTGTCTATTATTTAAAATCAATACAAATAATGTATTTACTTGATAAACGATAAAAGTATGACCCCCATTTTACTTAATCAACTACGAAGCATAATAACTTCGCCATTAATTTCAATGTTTTGTAAAAAATATGAAGAAAATGAAATTTTATTAAAAAAATCAATTGATACGAGTATCTGTACCGTACTTATTGGTCTTGATAATATAATAGAAAGTCCTTCATTATATAACGATCTTATTGAATGCGTAACCTTTACCGAATTCTACAAAACCATAGAATATGACAACGGGAAACTGTCTTCAATAAATTACTCATTTGAACGGGAAGGTTTTATTCCCCTAAATTTAATTTTTTCTACTAAAAAAGGACGCATATCTGAAATGATATCAAACGAAATTGGCATTAAAAGTGCAACTGCGGGGGCTGTTTTAAATTTTGCTGTCATGCTCATTTTGTCACACTTTAAAAATGAGCAACAAAAAACAAAAAACATTCAAAATAATTTAAATTCTGAAAAAAAAGCAATACTAAACACTGTCCCAGAAGGCATTAGAATCATTCTTGGATATCCTAATTTTGAATGTGAAGACACCTATTATAGTACTGACACTTTAGTCAAAACAAATTTCTTAAGTAAAATTTTTAAATTATAATTTTAAAAACTATTTAAAAAAAGCGGTAACAATTCTAGAATTGTTACCGCTTTTTTTAAGCTACTATTAGTACTATTAATTAATCCAAGAATCGATTTTCTTTTCCAATAAAGCTAACGGCATCACACCAGATTCTAATACTTTCTCATGAAATTTTTTAATATCAAATTTAGCTCCCATCTTATCTTGTGCTCTTTTACGAAGTTCCAAAAGTTTGAGCTGCCCTATTTTGTATGACAATGCTTGTCCTGGAATAGCCATATAACGCTCAATTTCAACAGTAATTCCTTCTTCACTTTCGGCTTCATTCTGCATAGAATATTTAATAGCTTGCTCTCTTGTCCAACCTTTGCTATGCAATCCTGTATCAACCACTAAACGAACTGCTCTATGCATTTCATTCCCCAACATGCCAAAATATTGATAAGGATCTTGATACAAACCTAATTCTTTACCTAGACTCTCTGTATATAATGCCCAGCCCTCACCATAAGCCCCGAACCAATTGAATTTTCTAAAATCGGGCAAGCTAGTATTCTCTTGTTGCAGTGAAATTTGAAAATGATGACCAGGAATAGCTTCATGTAAAAACAAATCTTCATCTCCATATACATTATATTCTTTCACATCAGGAATAGGAACATAAAAAATCCCAGGGCGAGAACCATCTGCCGTTCCCTGCATATACTCAGCACTTGACGTTTTTTCACGGAATGCTTCTGTTCTTCTAATCTCAAATTTTGTTTTAGGCTGTAATGAAAATAACTTGTCAACATTTGGTTTTATAACACTATAAATTCTTTCAAAATTAGCAATTACTTCCTCTGGTTTTTTGAATGGTTTTAATTCAGATTTGTTTCTTACGTACTCAAAAAACTCAAGAAGAGTTCCTTTAAATCCAACTTGGCTTTTTACTTTTTCCATTTCAGCATTTAAGCGGGCAACCTCTTTTAATCCCAATTCATGTATTTCTTCTGGAGTCATATCAGTTGTAGTCCATTGTTTTACATAAACTGCATATAAAGCTTTTCCAAAAGGTAAACTTCCAATTCCACTGGTAGATCTTGATGCTGGCAAATATTCGTTTTTAAGGAAATCTGCCATTTTTTTATATCTTGGAATTAGTTTCTCATTGATTTCAGCAGTATATTTAGCTGTTAGATCTTTTTTCACTTCTTCTGAAAATGTCGCAGGCATCAACTTTATAGAAGAATAAAACAAATTGTCTTCAATATTTGGAGTTGGCATTTCAGCAAATTGTGGAATTACTTTTTCTGTTAATGCTTTAGGCAAAACAATTCCTTTTTCAATTCCTTTCTTCATATATACCAAAGCAGAATCAATCCAAAAACTATATTTATCCATTCTTTTTAAGAAATCAGTATAATCTTTTTCTGTCTTAAAAGGCTGGCCACTTGTACCTCCTGCAAATTGCCCCATGGTTAAATGCGTACCCCAAAACTGATGAATCGGCATTAGGTTTGTAGGCTGTTCCAATAGTTTTTTTCCAACTTCAACTTCCCATTTTATAATTTCATAGCTATTTTTCTCTTCATCTGAAAGTTGATTTTCATCAAATGCAGATAATCCAGTCTCATATTTGTCAAAAAATTCAAGCTGCTTTTTTCTAAAGCTATCTGTCATTTCAAATTGCAACTGATCATTGTATTCATTTTGACCGTTTTGAGTCGCTCCCAAAGGATCTAATACATTTTTATCATCAAAATAATTTTTGGTGAATGATGAAAAATCTTGTTTTTTCTCATTCGACTTACAGTTCACTAATACTATCGACGCAACTGCTGCTGTTATAAAAAATGCTATTCTCTTCATATTTGTTTTATTTTAAGGTTTTATAAAACTAATTATTAATACAAATATAATTGTTAATCTTTTATTAAAATCTTAACCATGATACACTCGTGAAGCAACAATTTTATTTTCTTTTACCACAAGAACCTCGGCTACAAGCATATTCTCATCACCGTCGGCAATGCGGATGTATTCCATAAAAACACGGTCTGCGTTGGCTGTCAGCGAAGTCACTTTATAATGCAGACTGGGTAATCGGTCAAAAGCATCTTGCCACCAGCTTCCTAAATCCTCTTTCCCTTTTATTAAACCTTGAGTTTCTGGTCTGCTTATTTTTAATTTCGGACTAAAATGTTCTGCTTCATCATCATAAAGAGATAATAATTGTTCCAAGTTATGATTATTAAAAGCTTCAAACCATTTGAAAGCAATAGACTGTAATTTTTCTGGAGTCATTCTCTTTGCGTTTTTAAATTAAAAAATCCCTTAACATTTTATTGATGAAAGGGATTATTTTGAAAGTATGTTAAAAAATTTATACGTTTTTCAAATTGATAATTTCCTGCTCTGTCAGTAATCTCCAATTTCCTCTCGGTAAATTTTTCTTAGTTAAACCTGCAAAAGCTACTCTGTCAATTCTAAGAACATCATAATTGAAATTTTCAAATATAGAGCGTACAACTTTTACGTTTGCCGATCTTAACTGAATTCCGATTTCGCTTTTGGCTTCACCCTCGATATAGCTCACATCATCTACAAAGACGCGGTGTCCATCAAGCACGAGTCCTTTATTTATTTTCTCTAAATCCTCAAATTTTAAGTTTTTATCTAACGAAACCTGATAAATTTTGGATGATTTTTGACTTGGCAAAGTAAACTTACGAATCATATCGGTGTCGTTTGTAAACAGCAAAAGACCCGTTGTATTTTTATCCATTCTGCCTATCGGAGCAATTTTGGAAGTAGTAGAACCTTTAACCAATTCTAATACATTCCGGTATTCCTGACCTTCATCAAGGGCAGTGGTGAAATTTTTAGGTTTGTTTAAAAGTATGTAAACTTTTTTCTCAGGAGTTAGGACAACACCATCAAAATTTACTACATCTCCCGGTTTTACCATATACCCCATTTCGGTAACTGGAATTCCATTTACTTTTACATTTCCTGATTGAATATAAATATCGGCATCGCGTCTTGAGCAGGTTCCTGAGTTTGAGATGTATTTATTTAAGCGAATTTCATCTTTTACTTTTGGTCTCTTTGGCGCTTGATTAGGTTTTTTTTCTACTTTATTTGCCTCTGTTTCGGCAACTTTAGTGTTTATTTTTGCTTTTTTTGGCCCTTGTGCCCTTTTTTGCATCGCAGGTTTTGGCTTATTGGAACTTGGTCTAGAGCTCGTTGGCCTAGCACCACTTCTTTTATTATTGCCTTCCTTATTGTTCATAATATTCTATAATTTGGTGCAAAGATACTATTTATATCATTGAGAAACGATTTTTGACAATTAGAAAAAGATAACTACCTAATTTAATGTGTTTTAAAACATTTCGAGTTCGTTATTAATATGCTTCCGATTGTAATAACAACAAAAATGCCCGATTTTTATCTTTAGCCCCGATTACAGTGGAAATCCTTATAAGCCGGGGTTCGGCTTATAAGATTGCAACAGAAAGCGGGAATCATGCTCACTGAAAGCGCTCCATATTTCTGCTTCAAAATCAACAATTAAATCATTGTCATCAATACTTTTTTTCCGTGCCATAACACACTGGGATTGATAAGCACAATGCAAAAAACGCCAGACACAATAAGAAACTTCAATACATTGTGAAGCATTACATACTGCGCTTTAGTCTGCCATTTCCATAAATACAACAGGAAAAAAATCAAAACTATAAAGCCGAAATAAAAGTAAATATCCATGTATCCGACATCGTAGATATTGATTAAAAAATAAACAGGCAGAACAGTTAATATGGTTAATACTGTAATTATTTTTTTTGACATTTCTTCCCCATAAATGATTGGAATAGTTTTGTAATCATTGGCAAAATCTCCTTTTAAATTCTCTAAATCCTTTATCATTTCCCGAACTAATATTAATAGGAATAAGAAAGCGCCATGCGAAAGTATTACGGCAAGCTTACCGCTATTGCTTTCGATTTCATACAAAGGCATTTTTAAATAATAGTACAGCAGGATTCCAAAGAATGGAAGAACTGCGAGAAATGCCGCCATTAAATTCCCAATTAGCGGATATCTTTTAATTTTATGAGAATAAAACCAAATCAAAAAGATATAAGCCGAATAGAATAAAACAGCTCTGAAAGAAACAAAAAACGCGATGAGAGCTACAAAAAAGTTAAGACTGAAATAGACCTGCAGTTTCGTTTTTTGACTTACTAAACGATCCAATTGAGATTTATTCGGACGGTTAATCAAATCCTTTTTACTGTCATAAAAACTATTGATAATATATCCTGAAGCAATGGTCAAACTAGAACACAGCACAATAATAAAAAGACGGAAATCCAATAATATCGACAAAGCTCTCTGCTCTGGCGCCAGTATGAAAATTGCTGATAAATATTGAGCTAAAGCTATAATGGGTATATTATAGCCCCTTACGACAGAGAATAAACTGATAATTTTCCATATAAATAGTTTATGCTTTCTGCTTAACATGGAATTGGCTTAGAATTTATAGTGGTTGTTTATTAATTTTCTTTATCTGAATCTAAATATTAAAACTGATAAACGACTTCCAATTTAAAATCTTTCAATGATGCTTTTGCTTTTTCTAAATCTTCGGTAAATCCTAAAATATAACCGCCACCTCCAGAACCGCACAATTTCAAATAATAGTCATTTGAATCGATTCCTTCCTGCCAGATTCCATGAAACTGTTCCGGAATCATTGGTTTAAAATTATTAAGAACCACCTTAGACAGTTGTTTCGTGTTTTCAAATAATGACTTTATATCACCACCCAAGAAATTATCGACACAAGCATCTGTATATTTTACAAATTGATTTTTAAGCATCGTACGAAAACCCTGGTCTTTTAGGTTTTCCATAAAAATATTAACCATTGGTGCAGTTTCACCAACTATCCCTGAATCTAATAAAAATACTGCTCTTTTCCCGTCAAGACTTTGAGTAGGAATTCCTGTAGCTTCAATATTATCTTTTGAATTGATTAAAATTGGAATGCTCAAATAACTGTTCAATGGATCAAGACCAGAACTTTTTCCATGAAAAAAGCTCTCCATTTGGGAAAAAATTGCTTTTAGAGTTAATAGTTTTTCACGCGTTAAGTTCTCTAAAACCGTGATTTTATTTTGTGCATATTTATCATAAATAGCCGCTACCAAAGCACCGCTGCTGCCTACTCCATATCCTTGCGGAATACTGGAATCAAAATACATTCCCGTTTGAACATCATTATTTAAAGTCTCTAAGTCAAACGTCACCAAATCTGGCTGTTCTTTTTGCAATTGTTCCAAATAAGCAACAAATCGCTTCAAATGTCCATTTGACTGTATAGCTTCAGCAGAAAGGTTAGCGTCTTTCTTCAAAGCTCCGTTGTAAAAGTTATAAGGGATTGATAATCCTTTGGAGTCACGAATAATTCCGTATTCTCCAAAGAGTAATATTTTTGAGTAAAATAAAGGTCCTTTCATAAATTTTTTAAAATTATCCCTTAAGGGTTTGAAAATCATTCTTTCAAAAATCGACTACATCACCACGATTTTCATTTTGTATTGCTATGTTTATTTCTTCCTGCTGTTCGGGCGTTAATTCTTTCCAAACTTCTTTTTCTCTGTCTTCAAAAACGGCTCTAATTTTCTTCAGAATATCAATATCCTTAGTCTTTGCTATCTTCTTGATTAATTCCAATTTTTCGGCATTCAAGTCCATAATTACAAATCAATTAAGAATTAAAGATACGAAAAAAAGGATTACCCTAACAAAGCTCCGTTTCCAATTTCGTCGCAAAGGTACTGACCATTTTGGCAATAGCCAACTAATTCTGCCTGAATAAACTGCAGTACTTTTTCTTTTACACTATTTGGATACAAAACATGCACATTGGCTCCGGCATCCAAAGTAAAACAAACAGGTATTCCAGTTTCATTTCTAAATTTCCAAATCGCATTTATAATTTGTAAAGTGTTGGGTTTCATCAAAATGAAATATGGCAATGAAGTCATCATCATCGCATGCAAAGTCAAAGCTTCGCTTTCTACAATTTTGATAAATTCTTCTAAATCCCCATTTTTAAAAACAGGAATGAGCTTATCAAGATTTTCATGTGCTTGGGCAAATCGCCTTTCGGCAAATGGATGGTCGTGCATCAAATCGTGCCCTACCGTACTCGAAACTTGTTTTTCGCCTTTGTCAACAAGCAAAATGGTATCTTGAAAATTTTTGAAAATATCATGAATCACATACGGATATTCAACCCCGTACAAATCGGTACTCCCATCTATATTATTTTGATTTCCCCAAACTACTACTTGTCCTTTTACGCTTCTGCAGGCACTTCCTGAACCCAAACGAGCCAAAAATGAAGCTTTACTGAGAAAATAATCTTCGGTAATTGCAGGATTCAAAGCTTTTTCCAAACTCATGAAATTCATCGCCAAAGCCGCCATTCCCGATGCCGAAGAAGCGATTCCGGAACTGTGCGGAAACGTGTTTTGAGTATCAATTGTAAAATGATAATCTTTTAGAAATGGTAAATATATTTCAACTCGTTCCAAGAATTTTTGAATTTTTGGTTTAAAGTCTTCCTTGGGTTTTCCTTCAAAGAACAAATCAAAAGAGAAATTACCATCGTTTTGTTTTTTGGCGAAAGCCAAAGTCGTAATCGTTTTGCAATTATTCAGCGTAAAACTAACGGATGGATTAGCTGGAATCTGCTTGTCTTTTTTTCCCCAATATTTAACCAAAGCAATATTACTCGGCGCACTCCAGGAAAAACTTCCTTGGTCTAATGAATGGTTATATTTTGATGGGATAAAATCGTCAGCTTCAAACATAAATACTAATTTTCGGCAAAGATACTTTTTTTGCTGAAATCGTTTATTTCTTTATTTGATAATCCTTCGAAAGTTTTAAGTAATTTTGGCTTCGTTAAAATCATAAGAAATGAATAAGATTACCCGAATATTATCTATTGTTGTTACTTGTCTCGTTGTGGGCTATTTTTCTGGAATAGTTACTCGTTCTTCTGTTACAACATGGTATCCATTATTGATAAAACCGAGTTTTAATCCGCCCAATTGGGTTTTTGCTCCAGTTTGGAGTATGTTATATATTATGATGGGAATCGCTGCAGGACTTGTTTGGGACAGAATTGATTTTGAAAAAGAAACCGTTAAAAAAGCATTGCAGTTTTTCGCCATCCAACTGGCATTAAACGCCTTGTGGTCGTATTTATTTTTTGGCCTAAAAAACCCAATGTTAGCTGGTTTGGAAATAATTATCCTCTGGCTGATGATTTATGAAACCTACATTCAATTTGCCAAAATCAACAAAATCTCAGGTTATTTTTTTATTCCTTATCTGCTTTGGGTAGGTTTTGCTGCCGTTCTGAATGGAAGTATTTGGTGGCTGAACAAATAGTTTTCAGTGATCAGTTAGTGATCAGACTGTCAGACTGTATGTGAATTAATTTATTTTCCAAAACCATTTAACTTTTGAAATTCAACATTTTTGGCTAATAAAAAATCCATCATGCTGAGTACATTATGATTTTTGATTAATATTTTTGATTTCGGATCGGTATCGCAAAATTGAAGAAAAAGATCTATCTCTTCTGGTTTTAATTTTAAAGTTTCCAAATAAAATTTTTGATCACAGGTATTTTTTGCCAATACAGCAAATTCAATTTCTGGAGGAGTTTCTTTTTTTGGTTCTTTATTTTTTGATAATAAGTCTAGAAGTTTTTTGCCAATTGCAGCAAAATTTAACCCATTAACAAATGTCCCTCCTCTGACCATAACAACCTTATTTTCAGTATAGGGATTTTTTTCTGCAATAATTTCATCACGTTTACTTTGTTCGCGCCAAGTGTCCAAATTTAACTTAATCTTATTTTTTTTCGCAACTAAAACTTCTTCTAATTCTTCGGCTTTTTGGGACATTATAACTTGTAGATTATTCTGTATTACCTGCACAGGAGTTACTTTCAATCCTTTTAAACTGAAATCTTTGTTATAAAAAAAGAGACTGTCATTTGGTTTGACAGCAATTATAAATTCACCATTTTCATTGGTTATAGTGTATTGTTTGGAGGTTTTATTGATAACATCTACGTTAGACAATAAAAAATTCTCAGAAGACACAACTCCTTTAAGAAGTTTTTCAGTTTGTGAAAAGCCGAATTGACATACAATCAAGGATAACGCAATAAGTAATTTTAATTTCATTTGTAAGAATTTATCGAAAGTAAATATATCTCAATAGTACCTAAGAAAAACTTATAATGGATGTAATTTTTTGTTAATTAAACTCTTAATAAACAGCATTCGCCACAATAAATCCGCTTGTCCAAGCATTCTGGAAATTAAAGCCGCCAGTAATCAAAATCCTAACAGGGCATTCGCTTTTAAAATTTTTGAAATACCGCAACAAAGTATTATGTTTGCAGTTAAATGGTAGGCGGTCTGCCATATAAAAAAAATGACCACAAGCAGTTGCTCCGAATTAGAAAACTTACTTGTCAAAGATTGCTTCACTACTTTGAACGACCCTGGAAGAACCACAAAAGGAAATATTAATACAGTTTAGAAGAGTTGATATTCCTGACATTGTCAGCAGTTATCAGTGGTTTTCAGACGTATGAACTCATCGAGGGTTTTGGAGAGATTAAACTAGAGTGGCTTCGAAAGTATTATCCATACAAAAATAGGATTCCTTCGCACGATACTTTGGTAGAATTTTTTAGTCAAATAAAACCAAAAGAATTTACAAAATGTCTTATCGAATTTACAAAAGCACTTACGAAATACGACTCAAAAGTTATCGCTCTTGATGGAAAAACAGTAAAAGGCTTTCTTACTCAGGATGGTTATTCGCTTCATATTCTTACTGCTTTTTATACACGAAAGAATGAATTTAGGAGAAGAAACCATTGCTGGAAAAGAGAATGAGATTGTTGCTATTCCAAGATTATTGGATTTGATTTGCATCAAAAATTGTATCATAACCATTGATGCAATGGGCTGTCAGAGACCTATTGCAACTAAAATACGAGAAAATGAAGCTGATTATGTTTTACAAGTAAAAGGGAATCAAAAAACACTTTTAGAGAATTTGGAAGATTCATTTGCTGTAAAAAAGGTCGTGGCAACAGATGTAAATATTGATTGCGGACACGGTCGTGTAGAGGTAAGAAAATGTAGCATTATAACCGATTTAGAATTCGTGGACAATACTCATAAATGGAAAGATTTGCAAACTATTATCAAAATTGAATCTGCTGTCCATTTCAAGAAAACTAAAACAGACACCACAAGTATAAGGTTTTATATCAGTTCATTATCCGCAGATGCTACACTTTTAAACAATGCAATAAGGTCACATTGGGCAATTAAAAATAATCTGCACTGGAATTTAGATGTGATTTTCAAAGAACATCATCAAGAAAAGCGCAATCAAACAGCTATAGAAAATTCAAATTTAATAGCAAAATTTACAATCACTATGCTCGACCAAGAAAAAACCTATCCAAAATCAAAAAACAGAAAACGGCAGAAAGCCTTTGGTAATGACACTTAGAGAATTAATATTACAAGTTTAAAAGCGAATGCCCTGAAATCCTAAACAACCCCAAATGAATTTAAAAATAAAACACTAAATTCGAATTAATTTTATAAAAGCGTTATTAAACTCAACATGTATTGATATCTAAATATTAACAGCAAATGAATCTTAAACACATCAAACTATATTCGTTATTCGAGATTTTTGAATTTACAAAATTTTCTTTCGGGCGTACACTAATTAGCAACACAAATGAAGTATTGTTGAATACATTTCGTTTAGTGGAATTCCTTTCTTTCAAAGGAATTAAAATTGAAAAAAAAGGTAACTCCATATTTTTTAATTATCTAATCAATGATAAATCTTTTAGCATTAACTTAAAAAAAAATTCATCTGATATAGAAGTATTTAAACAAATTTTGATAGAGGAAGAATATGAAATAATTATTGATTTTTTTCAAAACAATAATTCTTCACCTGTCACTATAATAGATGCAGGCGCAAACATTGGTCTTACAAGTATGTACTTTATGGCATATTTTCCAGAACTATGTATTATCGCTCTGGAACCCTCTCAGAAAAATTTCCAAAGGTTGAGCCATAATATTACAGAAAATAATTTGTCGAATGTGACCTGCGTCCCTAAAGGTATTTGGGGATATAATTCTAATTTATCAGCTGTTAAAGATAGTGAAGATTGGGCTTTTAGATTAACGGAAAGATCCGATAGCAGAAGTGAATTATGTGAAGTTCTTTCTGTCTCTGAAATTATAAAAAAATTTGACTTAAAGTTAATCGATTTTTTTAAAATAGATATTGAGGGAGCTGAAGCATCTGTTTTTAGTGAGAAGGCTAATTTAAGTTGGTTGAATATTGTCAAAGTAATAGCTATTGAAATACATGCTGATTTTGCTAGTAAGGATTATATAGAGAATGTTCTTTTAGAATTTGGATTTTTAATACATTATTCAGGCGAATTAACAATTGGATTTAATAGCAAGTTTGTCGATAATGATTTATAAAATTATATGAATAATAAACTGTAGTATTAGGTATGGTAGTCAAAATTAGTGTGTTACTAATTTATTTACAACACAATTAACTTATTTTATTTTATATTTTTAAAAAATTCTTACTGATTTACTTTGTCCAAGTACACGTGGAAAAACCCTAGATGGTCCGAGCAGAAACTCTACAAAGGGATCAGGTGCAAAGTTGGGAATTACGCAAAAAGATTAGACAATCTGAATAAGAAGAAATCTATATTTCTTACTCCCCTGAATTGACTTCTAAAAGCTTTAATTTTAGCGTTAAAAGATTCTGCCGAAGCATTGGTGCTTCTGTTGTCAAAGTAATTTAGGATAGCCTTTGTGTGTACGAGCAAGATGCTCGCACTAGCCTTTGAACTTATTTCTGCTCGCGCCAGCAGGGGCATTCGCCAAAACAAAACCACTTGTCCAAGCATTTTGGAAATTAAATCCGCCCGTAATCGCATCAATATTTACAATTTCGCCATCAAAATAAAGGTTCTCGTGAAGTTTACTTTCCATTGTTTTGAAGTTGAGTTTTATCGATTACCAAAAAAACACTATATGCTTCTGTTTTTTCTCAAAAGAATTATTTCTTGCTCTAACTCCATTATATTTTTTTCTTTCATTTTTATTTCTTCTTCTAATTTATAAATATATTTTTTCATTGTCTCAAAAACAAAATTATCATTACTCTCAGAATAATTATGACTGTTCGAATAATTGCCATTAGCTTTTTCATTATTGATTACATAAATGCCGTCTTCGGGTTCATAAATATTTTCTAAGGTTGTGTCTAATATTTTTGCCATTTTATCCCATTCGCTTTTGGATATTTTAGTGATACCATTTTCTCTACGATTGTATTGAGATTGAGATATTCCAAGTAAATCTGCAATTTTTTCTTGTGAAAGATTTCTTTCAACACGCTTATTCGTTAGTTTTTGCTTTATCATAATGGACAATTTTTATCAAAAATAACAATTATGCCAAAATTTGCATTAATTATGCCGAAAAAAGAATTGATATATTTAAATTTAATATTTAATGAAAAATTCTTACATTCATTTTTTGTAAAAAACCAAGTGCACGTGGTGGATTGAATTGCTGATTGTTTGAAAATTTTATTGTAGTAAAAAAATATTTATTAATCATCTAAAAAAAAGAAAAGATGAAAAAATTAGAAAAAATGAGTCTTGCTAACATAGCAGGCAAACTTTCAAGAAAAGAAATGAAAAATATTATGGCTGGTAGTGGTGCCTATAACTGTTGTGCTGTAATTATGGAATTTGGTCATCCTTGGCAAGATTGTGGTCTGACTCAATCAGAAGCGCAATGGGCCGTCAATAACTTTACAGACCCTTATTATCATGCCCCTTATCCATCCTCTTATGTTTATTGTGGCTAACTAATAAAAGTTTTTTCTAATATAAACTTTAATAGCTTATTTTTTTCAATAAGACTTTATAGCGATATAAAGGTATTTCAAGAAAAGATAATAAAAATTTCGAAGACTAAAGCACTCTGTATTAAAAGTACAGAGTTTTGTTTGAGTAGAGACTTAAAGTCTCCCAATCTTGAAAACAGTTTATTAATACTAAAAAGATAAAGATTTATTTTTTCGGATTCCTAAAACCCAAATCTGAGACCAATAAAATTTTTAAAATAAAAAAAAATAAGCGTTAAAGTTGTGTTTTTGCAAGAATTTTCAAATAAGTACAAATCACACGATCTACTGTAAATGTTTTAAAAAGAAGATTTAGAAATAAATAGATAAAAAGTATAGTAGACGTTTTGGAATATTATGCGATTTTTTATTTTGGAGCCATATGTTCAAAAAAACTGAAACTTGGAAATTACCCACAACTTCAAAGATACCAAATGTTTACAAATAAGCAACCCGTAACAACAAAAAAACATGAAAAAACAATTTAAAAATATCGTTCTAATTATAATATTTCTAATAGCTAATAATATTAATTCTCAATCAAATTTAAAAAAGGAAATATTCACCATTAATTGGCCAAAAGAAGAAGGCTGGCATATTGTTAAGAAATACAATAAAGCCACTAGCAACGTAACTATGTTAGTATTTTTGAAAAACAATGAAATTATTGAAAATCATAGCGAAATAGGAACAACGTATATTTGTTCTGATTCTATGAATGTGTCAATACAAAAAAAATTAGAAGAATTATTACTGCCCCTAAAATAYGCGCCGACAGCAAAAAAAACGATAATTGAAAAGGATGAAATAGCAAAATACCCATGGTTTATCCTCAAAATTGAACACTCATCTGAATCTCAAATTTGGTATGTTATAAAAGGAACAAATGAATTATATTGTAATTTTTGGTCAACTAAGCAAAACGAGATAGCACCAAAATCTCTTAAAAAATGGGTTAAAATCTTTAAATCTTCAAAAATCGTCTTAAAGTAAAATTTACTTCTACCAACTCCAATGAATAATATATTGTGTTGCTAGACTTTGTAAAACATAATATCTATTATATTAAGTTTGTTTATCAAAATTATTAACTTTATTTAACACAAAATTAAATCATGAAAAAATTAAGTTTAAAAATTTCCGTATGAAAAAACATTAATAAAAAAATATCCAAATGTGTCCTTTGTGTTTATTTCAGTAGATAAAAGCAATGCTGCTTAGCAAAAAGCAATGGCAGAATATAATGATATTTTAAATAATGAAAATAGCTTTTTACTCATGAAATCTAGCAAAGATGAATTATTAAAAAAAATAAATGTATCTACTATTCCACATTATGTATTGTTTGGAAAGGACGGAAAAATAATTGATGTTGATGCACCTCGGCCTTCATCAAAAGAAATTGAAACATTAATTGAAAAACATTTGTAACAATATTTAACCAAAAAACATGTATAATAAAAAAAGAATTAGCTTGTAAAAATAAACAAATTACTGATAAAAAACAGGTTACGCCCTGAACCAAACAAGTATTTATCTCAATAATTTAAAAGTAATGCCTGAAAACTATAACTATCTTTTCCAATATTTGGAAAAGGAGAACATCACTATTGACAAAAAAGAATTTGAGTTTCAGATACAATCACATCCAGATTATCTTCCATTTTTGGCTATTGTAGATACTTTAACCTTTTTAGATATTTTAGTAACTCCATTTTCTCTACGATTGTATTGAGATTGGGATATTCCAAGTAAATCTGCAATTTTTTCTTGGGAAAGGTTTCTTTCAACACGCTTATTCGTTAGTTTTTGCTTTATCATAATTAATGGACAATTTTTATCAAAAATAATAATTATGCTGTAATTTGTATTAATTATGCTAAAAAAAGGATTGCTGTATGTGTTATTAAATATCAAATTTGAGTAAATATTCTTACATTCGTTGTTTTGCAAAAAACCAAGTGCACGTGGTGGATTGAATTGCTGATTGTTTGAAAATTTTATTGTAGTAAAAAAATATTTATTAATCATCTAAAAAAAAGAAAAGATGAAAGAATTAGAAAAAATGAGTCTTGCCACCATAGCAGGCAAACTTACCCGAAAAGAAATGAAAAATATTATGGCTGGATCTGGATCTGGGGGAAGACCTGACTACGTACAATGTTGCCAAACCAATAGTAACGTCTGTGGAACATGCGTATTTAAAGGAGGTGGAGGAATTCCAACTTGTAGCCCTGGTTACGAATTAAAAAATTGCTAGAAAAAAATTAATTAACGACACTATATAAAAATAGAAGTGCTAATTAATTTGTGATTTTTAACAAAAATATTATTTGTTAAAAATACTCATTCGCAAAAAAAAATCAAAAGAGGCTACGTTTTTGAGATAGCCTCTTTGATAAAAAATAAATTAAAAAATTATGAGAAAAATGAGTTCAGAAAACTTGAAAAAAATTCTTTCAAGAAAAGAAATGATGAATATTATGGCTGGATCTGGATCTGAGACAAATGACCATATACATTGTTGTCAAATCAATACTAACATCTGTGGGCCAGGCATATTATTAAAAAAAGGAGATCCAATTCCAACTTGTAGCCCTGGTTACGAATTGAGACGTGACTAGAAAAAAAATAATTAACAACACTAATTAATTTGTGATCTCTTTGATAAAAAACAAGATATGAAAAATACTGTATTAATAATGTTTTTTGCATGTCAAATTCTTTTTTCGCAAGTAAAAATCAATGAACACTCCCCGACTATATATATCACTGATTATATCAATAAAAATAAAGAGGATATCAAAATCGAGGGAAATTTTATAGTTTTAGAATTTTGGGCTACATGGTGCGCCCCTTGCTTGGATGCCGTTCCGCACCTAAATGAAATTCAAAGTAAATATGCCGAGAATAAAAATTTAATATTCCTTTCAATAACAAATGAAAACCCAGAAAAAATAAAAAAAATAGTTGCCAAAATTCCTTTTAAGTCCATAGTTGTTTCAGATCAAAGTGATAAAACTAAAAAAGAATATTTAGGAGTTAATCCTAGTATTCCTCAAACAATTCTTATTGATAGAAAAGGTATTGTGAAATGGATAGGAAATCCAAAAGAACTAAATTCAGAACTAATAGATAACTTTTTATTAGAAACCTATATAGAAAAAGCAACTGTAGAAAAAATTGATGAATCAATGCCATTTATTCCTTCAATTAATCCAGACAAATTAACAACACAATTATTAAGTTTAATAAACAATAACGAAGTAAATTATTTTTTTGCCCTCACAAAAGGAAATGCAGTTGACTCTAGAGGGAGTTCAAATTATCTTAAAAACGAAGGGTTATATGCAGAAATGAATAATAATTTGATTACTATATTTTCAAATCTTAATACTGTAAACAAGACAAGAATATTGTTGCCTAAAAAATATCTGAATGAAAATTATAATATCCTCTATAAAAATTTAATAAAAAAAGAAGATATTAGTCACACAATGAAATTGATAAAAGAGGAATTAATAAAACAACTACAATTTAAAGAAAAGAAAATCATCAAAGAGCTAGACGTATATAGAATTAAAGTTACAGATAGTTCAAAGCTTGAAAAATCTTTAGATAACTTTACGTCATTTACTATGGACTCCTCACATATGTTTTTCAATAAAAGCACTCTTATTGATTTGTCAAGAGAGATTGAGCAAAACTTAAATATCTATATTAATAATAATAATAATATAGATAACAAAATAACATCCGATTTCATATTAAGAAGAGACAGTTTAGAACATCTACAAGAAGACTTAAAAACTTATGGATTAAAATTAATAAAGATAAAAGGGAAAGTCGAATTTTTAGAGTACCTTGAAAATTAAGTAAAAAAAACGTTTAAATTATTAAAAAAAAAATTCATGCCCGAAAATTTTAACTATCTTTTCCAATATTTGGAAAAGGAAAACATAACCATTGACAAACAAGAGTTTCAGTTTCAAATACAGTCACATCCAGCATATTCATCTTTATTGTCAATTGCTGATACTTTGAGTTTCTTTAATATTGATAATTTGGCAACCCGTATAGCAAAAGACCAAATAGATGTTTTGCCTAATCTATTTATAGCATTACTTCATGAGGAATTAAACCCACCAAGCTTGTTTTTTGTCGAAAATAAAGGAGATAATTATTTAATTCTTAAAGACAAAAAAGCAAATACCATAAGCCGTAAAGAACTAGAAAAAAGATGGTTAGAAATTTTGTTAGTAGTTGAAAAAAAACAATCTGAGCCAACTAAAATTAAAAAAAACAATTTTAATGGGTTATTTATATCGCTATTAATTCTTGTTTTTGGTGGTGTTTTATATTCATTAAATGCCACAGTTGAAGAAATTCTGTTTTTGTTGTTTCCTACAATCGGAATCTTATTTTCTGTAGCCGCCCTCAAAGATTTGTTTGATGCCAAAAGTGAATTGCTCAATAATTTTTGCAATATGACGGCATCTACCAGTTGTGCCACGATTGTTGGTTCGAATAAATGGAAAATTTTTGAAATCGTCAATTTCAGCGATTTGAGCATGATTTTTTTTGGTTTTCAATTTATGGGTTTGTTTTTGTCCTTTTTGACAAATAATACCGATAGCTTTTTTACGCTACAAAAAATACTGCTTGTTTTTGCTGTGCCAGTAATTTTTGCTTCATTATATTACCAAAAATATGTAGAGAAAAAATGGTGTCCCATCTGCTTGGTCATCATCAGCATCATTCTTTTAGAGTTGGGGTATTTGTTCGTTTTACAAAATGTTGCTTTTGCTTTTGCTGTGCCGTCTATTTTGCTGAACGGCTTGGTTTTTATATCGGTACTCATCGCTTGGCTTGGCTTGAAAAAATTGCTTACAAATCAGAAAAAACTCAAAGAATTTCAGTTTAAAGGCAGTAGATTTATGCGTAATTATGAGGTTTTCAAGAATACTTTATTAGCTTCGAATAAAACTAATTACAAACCATTATCATCGGGCAATTTAATAGTTGGCAATGAAAATGCTCCACTGAAAATTATCTTGGTTACCAATCCTTTTTGTGGATATTGTAAAGAAGCCCATACTATTATCGAAGAAATTCTAAAAAAACACAATGACAGCGTTTGTGTTGATTTTCGTTTCAATTTTAATGTGGAAGACGGTAATGATCAATTTGAGAAAGTACATCAAAAATTAATTCGCATTTATTTTGACTATGGGCAAGAAGCTTTCCTGAAAGCACTTCACCAATGGTTTGAAAACAAAGACGAAAGCCAATTGATAGTTTCTGAAAAATCAACAATTACAGATTTTAAAATTAATGAACTATTGCAAGAACAATACTTGATGAACCAAGCCAACGAAATTTCGTTTACCCCAGCCCTTATCATCAATCAGTACCCATATCCCAAAATGTACGACAGAGAAGAGTTGGTCTATTTTATCAACGATTTGCTGGAAGACGAATTTTAAAAATCACTAAATATGCAATTAACATCAATAGCGGTCTTGACGTGTTGGTATGGTGATTACCCCTGGTATTTTCCGTATTATGTGCATTCTTGCTCGTTCAATCCCACCATAGATTTTTATATCATCACGGATAATCTGGATGAAATACCCAATAAACCTGACAATCTGATTATTGTCTATAAAACACTTGAAGAGATAAAGAAAATGGGTTCTGAAAAATTAGGATTTCAGGTAAGTCTTGATTACCCATTCAAGCTCAACGACTTTAAACCTGCCTACGGTTTTTTGTTTCCCGAAATATTTCAAGGATATGACTATTGGGGACAAAGTGACTTAGACCTCATTTATGGAGATATCAGAGCTTTTCTAACAGAGGAAATGCTTAACGGCTATGATTATCTTAGTATGCGTCATGATTATACAACGGGTTGTTTTTCGTTGTACCGAAACAGTGAAAAAATGAATACTTTCTTTATAAAAAGTAAAGACTATAAATCAGTTTTTTCAAATTACGAATCCTGTTGTTTCGATGAATGTAGTGAGCTTGGCTATAAACCTTTGGGAGAAGGGAAATCAATATTTGAATTTAAAACTGATATTGTAAGCTTTACCCATATAATAAAAGCTGCTGTAATAACAAATGAAATCAAGGCACATTTTGATTTTATTCTTTTTGAAGGCAATCCTGGAAAGATTGTTTTTGATAATGGAAAAGTGATATACAATAAAAAAATGGAAGGCATTATGTATCATCTAATAAACTTTAAGAAAAGGCGTGCCTCTTTCAATATTCCAAAAAACATTCCATATAAGTATCACATAAGTCCAACAAAAATTTATCATTCAAGATAAATATCATAAAAGTAAAAGAAAAGTTTGAAGAAATTCCCCAACTATATACAAGCTGAATCTAAAGACTGTGGTCCAACTTGTCTAAAAATCATTGCCAAACATTATGGTAAAACTATAAATATACAAGAACTACGAGATTATAGCGAAACCACTCGTGAGGGGAGCAATATGATGATGTTAAGCGATGCAGCCGAAAAAATAGGCTTTCGATCAATAGGTGTAAAATTGTCTTTAGTAAAATTACAAGAAGCACCATTGCCTTGTGTCTTGTTTTGGAACAAAAATCATTATGTTATTCTCTATAAAATTAAAAAAGGAGTTTATTATATTTCTGACCCCGCTATTGGATTGTTAGAATATAGTGAAACTGATTTTCTGAAATTCTGGATTGGAAATAATGCAACGAAAACTACTGAAGAGGGTATTGCATTATTGCTCGAACCAACACCAAAATTTTATCAATCAGAATTTGAAAGTGAAGACAAAAAAGGATTTGGTTTTGGTTTGCTTTTCAAATATATATTTCCCTATAAATCATTTATAATTCAATTGATTATTGGATTATTGGCAGGAAGTTTACTGGAACTTATTTTTCCATTCCTTACTCAAAGTATTGTAGATGTTGGTATTCAAAATCAAAATATTCATTTTATCTATCTAATACTATTTGCACAGCTGTTTTTATTTTTTGGTAAAACTGCGTTGGAACTAATAAGAAGCTGGATTTTATTAAACCTTTCTGCTAGAATTAACATATCGTTGATTTCTGACTTTTTCATTAAATTAATGAATTTGCCTATTTCGTTTTTTGATGTTAGGATGACAGGAGATATTATGCAACGCATCAACGACCATCATCGTATTGAGAGAATATTGACTACCTCATCATTAAACGTATTATTTTCTTTAATCAATATGATTATTATGGGCGGCGTTTTGGCTTATTATAATTTGAAAATTTTTGTTGTTTTTTTTATAGGGAGTTTCTGCTATTTTTTGTGGATTATACTCTTCTTGAAACGAAGAGAAAAACTAGATTACAAGCGTTTTTCCGAAGTTTCGCAGGAACAAAGTAAAGTTATAGAACTCATAAATGGAATGCAGGAAATAAAACTCCACAATGCCGAAAAACAGAAACGTTGGGGGTGGGAATATGTACAAGCACGACTATTCAAAGTTTCTATGAAAGGTTTAGTATTGGAACAAACTCAAAATATTGGTTCCAATTTTATAAATGAAATTAAAAATATTGTAATTATTTTTCTTTCTGCAAAATTGGTTATTGATGGGCAAATTACTTTAGGGATGATGTTGGCAATCAGTAGTATTGTAGGTAGTTTGAACGGACCAATTTTGCAACTTATCAATTTTATTCGTGAAGTTCAAGATGCAAAAATATCCTTAGCCAGACTTTCAGAAATTCACGACAAAGAAGATGAAACCCAGCAAGAGGAAACACAAACACACGATATTCCTAAAGATGCTGATATTGTAATAAAAGATTTGAATTTTAGGTACATTGGTTCTGATGTCAATGTTTTAGAAAATCTAAATTTAATAATTCCTTCCAATAAAGTTACCGCAATTGTTGGTACAAGTGGAAGCGGTAAAACTACTTTAATGAAGTTGTTATTAAAGTTTTATGAGCCGAATAGTGGGGAAATAAGTCTCGCAACAAAAAAAGATGAGATTGCTTCGTCCCTTGCAAAGACTGACTTGAAAAACATCGCACAACGAACTTGGAGAGCGCATATTGGAACGGTTATGCAAGAGGGATATATTTTTAATGATTCTATTGCCAATAATATTGCGATTGGGGTGGATATTATTGATAAAGAGCGATTGGTTTATGCCGCTGATGTAGCTAATATTGCAACTTTTATTCAAGATTATCCGCTAGGTTATAATACAAAAATAGGAATGGAAGGAGTTGGTATGAGTACTGGTCAAAAACAACGATTACTAATTGCTAGAGCGGTTTATAAAAACCCTGAAATGTTATTTTTTGACGAAGCTACAAGTTCGCTAGATGCTAACAATGAAAAAGAGATTATGCAAAAACTTGGTATTTTTTTCAAGAACAAAACTGTTGTTGTTATCGCTCATAGATTAAGTACCGTGATGAATGCCGACCAAATTGTGGTATTAGAAAAAGGAAAAATCATAGAAATTGGCAATCATCAGGAATTAATACAATTGAAAGGAAGTTATTATGAATTAGTGCGAAATCAATTGCAGTTGGGAACATAGGATTTTGATTGCAAGTTAACAATTTTTAGTTTCAGATTTAAAAAATAAAAGAATGTCAGATAATAAAGCAATAGAATTAAGAAGTGAAGAAGTACAAGAAATCCTTACACGAGTGCCACATTGGATGATTCGTTGGGGTTCGATTGTGATTTTATTAATCTTGTGTTCTCTTTTTTTTGTTTCTTGGATGCTCAAATATCCCGATATTATTTCAACTCCAATTGTTATCACTACCAATATTCCACCTGAAAAATTAGTTGCTAAAATGCCTGGGAAAATAGAAGCTATTTTGGTAAAAGATAGAGCAAATATTTCTAAAAACACACCTCTTGCCATTATTGAAAATTCTGCCAATTATAAAGATATATTCTTATTGAAAAGCATTGTTGATAGCATTGATATTGATAAAAGTAAATTTCCGTTTGAGAAATTAAAGTCAGCACAACTTGGCGAAATCGAAAGCTTCTTTGCCGTGTTTCAAAAAGAAAGTATCGCAGATGATTTGAATACTAAATTGCAACCATATCAAGTGGAAGGCACTGCTCAAAGCTATGAGGCTATACAACTAAAAGAGCGATTGGGTTTATTAGAATCCCAAAAAAGCATCAATCAAAATGAATTGGTTTTAGAAAAAAGTGATTTAGAAAGATACCAAGGTTTATTCAACAAAGGAATTATTGCTACACAGGAATTAGAAAAGCATAAATTAACTTATCTTCAAGTTGAAAGAAATTTCAAGAGTTTGTTAAGCACTATTTCACAATTGAAATCGTCATTGAATGAACTCAATAAAAACAGTAAAACCACTCAAATTAACGAAAGCAAAGAGAATGTAAACCTACAACGCAATGTTATCCAAGCCTTTTATCAACTCAAAAAAGCGATTAAAGATTGGGAGTTAAATTATGTTTTACGCTCATCGATTGATGGAAAAGTTAGTTTTTTACAACTTTGGGCAGAAAACCAAACGGTAGATACTGGCGACAATGTGTTTGCTATCATTCCAACAAATGAAAGAGGTTATATTGGAAAAGTAAAAGCTCCAGCACAAAATTCAGGAAAAATAAAAATCGGGCAAACGGTTAATATAAGATTGGCAAATTATCCTGATAGAGAGTTTGGAATAATCAAAGGAATTGTAAGTGCTATTTCATTAACACCTGATAAAGATGGTAATTTATTGATTAATGTTTCGTTCTTAAACGGATTGCAAACTTCCTATAAAAAACAAATTGTCTTTCAACAAGAAATGAGCGGCACAGCCGACATAGTAACCGAGGATTTACGACTGATTGAACGATTATTATATCAATTTAGGGATGTTTTCAAAAGATAAATGCCTATATCGCATTCGCCACAATAAATCCGCTTGTCCATGCATTCTGGAAATTAAAGCCGCCAGTAATAGCGTCGATATTTACGATTTCACCAGCAAAATAAAGGTTTCCATGCAGTTTGCTTTCCATTGTTTTGAAATTGATTTCTTTTAAATCGATTCCGCCTGCGGTTACAAACTCTTCTTTGAAAGTGCTTTTTCCATTGACTTGAAAAGTGCTGTTCGTCAATTGATTTACTAAATTCTGCAATTGGATTTTGGACAAATCAGCCCATTTGGTTTCCTCTGGAATATTCGATGCTAAAACCAAACTCTCCCAAAGACGATTCGGGAACTCAAAAGGTGATTTTTTGGAAACTGTTTTTTTGGCGTGTTCTTGTTTAAGTGTTTTTAGAATTTTCTCGGTGTCTTCGGCATCGACATCGTTGAGCCAATTTACATAAATGGTAAACTGATAGTTTTTATCGAATAAAATCCGCGCTCCCCAAGCCGATAATTTTAAGATTGCAGGGCCGCTCATTCCCCAATGCGTAATTAACAATGGCCCTGTAGAAACCAATTTGGTGTCTTTTACCTTTACCGTAACTTGAGCCGCTACGCCGGGTAATTCTTTGATTCGAGGATCTTTTATGTTGAACGTAAATAAGGATGGAACTGGGCTTACAATTGCATGACCTTGCTGTTGAAGCATTTCCCAAATTTTTGGATTACTTCCTGTGGCAAGAACCAATTTCTCGGCTATATAATTTTCGTTCTGGGTTTCTACTTTCCAGAAATTATCTTTTTTGAAAATGGACTGAACGCTTTGTCCTGTGAGAACTGCAATTCCAAGTTTTTGGGTTGCTTTGACAAAACAATCAATAATGGTTTGTGAGGAATTTGAAACGGGAAACATTCTCCCATCTTCTTCAATTTTCAATTCCACGCCATGTTTCTCAAACCATTCGATAGTATCTCCAGAACAAAACTGATGGAAAGGACCGCGTAATTCCTTTTCGCCACGCGGATAAAATTTCACTAATTCATTGGGTTCAAAACAGGCATGAGTCACATTACAGCGTCCTCCTCCTGAAACACGAACTTTCCCTAACACCTCAGCTCCTCTTTCGAGAATGGCAACTTTAATTTTAGGGTTTTTCTCTACGATATTAATAGCCGTAAAAAAACCTGCAGCGCCACCGCCAACAACGAGTATGTCAAAATTTTGATTCATTATTTGAAAAGGAATAGAATTGGAATACAAAGGTAAGTTTTTGAAGGGATAACCGCAGATTCACAGATTATATTTTGAAAACTAGTCGCCCAATGTATAATTCCATGATTGAGAGATAGCACACGGATGACACTGATGAAACAGATTAGTAAAGATTTTTTTATTTTTAAATTGTAGAAAATCAGTGCAAATCTGTAAAATCTGTGACAATTAAACCCTATCCAAAAAATCGGTAATAATACCATCTACATTAAATGATTTCATTCTTTGAATATTATCCATTTCATTTACTGTCCAAGGGAAAACCTGAATTCCTTTCTCTTGAATTTTGGCGGTATATTCATTCGTCAATAATTGAAAATCGGGATGCAATGCTTCGGCTTTGAGGAATCGGGCGAAAGAGAGGGCTAGATTCAAATCGGTTTCTGTTAAAATCCCAATTCGGATATTTCCGTTTAAAAAACGGACTTGCTGCAATGCATTCCAATCAAAACTTGACACTATAAAGTGATTGTGATTCCAATTTTTATCTGAAATATAATGTTCTATCAATTGAACAACTTTCTCGGCCGTATCCTGATTTTTCAATTCGATATTTACAAAACATCTTTGGTTAACCAAATCTAAGACTTCTTCCAATGTTGGAATTTCGTGTTCATCATTAATTTTAAAGGACTTTAGTTCCTGCAAAGCCAATTGATTTACGAATCCTTTTCCGTTTGTGGTTCGGTCAATGGTCTCATCATGGATTACAATCAAATGGCCGTCTAAGCTTAGATGTACATCCAATTCGATTCCGTCAGCTCCCATTTCGATTGCTTTTTCGAATGATACCAAAGTATTTTCGGGTTCGTATCCTTTGGCTCCGCGATGTCCTATTTTGAGAATTTTATTCATAACTTTTGTAAAATGTAAACATAAAAAAACGCCTTCATTTCTAAAGGCGTTTTGGCGCAATTTATTTTTAATTATTTTTTCAATTCTAATAATACGATGTCAAACTCACTATCAACCGCTACTTTTCCATTCAAAACGGTTGCCGTTTTACCCGAATAAGCATCCTTAATTTTTGCTCCTTCTTTAAAAACTGATCCTACAGGAATTTCTTTTTTGCCTTTGGCCAAATCCAAACCGATTACCACCTTATCGGAATAATTTTCTCTTGTGAAAGTTCTAGAACAAACATACGGTTTTGCCGAAATTTCAGCATTCACACCTGCGCCGACAGCTGGATGATTTCTTCTGAATTGACCTAATTTTTGCCAATGCAAAAGTGTTTTTTGGGTTTCAGCATTCATTTTTACATCGTTCCAATTCATAAAAGAACGCAATGTGGCATCGCCTTGAGTTCCTTCAACAACAAGGGAACGAGCAGATTCATCGCCATAATATATCTGAGAAATACCCGGAGTCAATAATAATTTTGTTCCAGTTTCGATGCTTTTGGTGCGTTTCGCATCAAATGGTCCACCATCGTCATGAGAAGACAAATAATTCAGTACACTATGTCCTTTCAATTGATTATTCAACAAATCAGAATATTTTGTAAATAAAATTGAATAGTCTTTTTGGGCATCGCTTTTGAATTCAAAATTAATCATAGCCGTAAAACCATTTTCATAATAATTCACTTTTTTATCCCCAAAATCGAATAATTGACCTGCACTAATGTTATAATTATAAACTTCTGCAATGGTGTAAAACGGATTGTTGTCTAAAACTTTCGCAGGATTCTTCTTTTTCCATTGTGCAAATGAATAATCACATTGCGTTTTGAAATCGGCCCAAACGCTTTCGTCGGTGTGCTTCACTGTATCGGCTCTGTAACCATCAATTCCAAAATCGGTAATATAATCGGTCAGCCATTTTATGATGTAATATTTTGGCGTTCTTGGATAACCCGTTCTTTTGAAAAAAGCATCCAACGAAGCCACTTCTTTTTCATATCTCCCTTCGGCTTTCCATTTTTCGACCAAAAAAGGAGGCAGAGCAACCTCAACTTTGCTTTCTGTTTTTACATCGGGTAAATTCGCTACCAAAGTGCAAGCAGTTGTATTCTCAAAATTACTGTATTGACATTTAGGCTCGGTTCGAACCCAGCCTTCCGGCCAAACGGTATCTACAGGAGTAACTGGTCCTGTATGGTTGATTACGCCGTCAAGCATAATACGGATTCCTTTGGCGTGGGCTTTTTTTACTAATTCAGCCAAATCTTTTTTAGTGCCAAAGTTAGGATCCAGTGCGGTCCAATCTCTTGTCCAATAGCCGTGAAAACCGTAACTGAAACCCGTTCCTTCATCTACTCCATCATGAATCTGTTCGACAACCGGCGTAAACCAAATCACGTTGATTCCGAGTTTCGTAAAATACCCTTCATCTATTTTTTGAATAATTCCTTTAAGATCTCCTCCTTCAAAACCACGAAGTTTCCCAGTTGTTTTAGTTCTGTTATAATTTATATCATTCGATTTATCACCGTTATTAAAACGGTCGGTCATCAAAAAATACAAATTGGCGCCTTCCCATACAAAGGGTGTTTTTTCAGTTTTTGCTTTCGAATTAACTTTCGAATGTTTTTTTGTTTGGCCAACTGCCAATGTTGCAACCAGTAAAACACACAGCGAGACTAATACTTTTCTATTTATCATCTTATAATTGTATTTTAATTTCGTTATCCAATCCTTTTTTCAATACTACTGAAATTTCAAGCGTATTTGCATTCATTTTAAAATCAACATTTGCACCATTGATGGTAACTTTAATCGATTTTGCACTGATATTATAAACCAATAAAATGACATTTTTATCAGTTCTGGCAAACGATTTTCCAACAACAGTATTCACTTTTATCGTAATTGTTTTAGCAGTTACATTACTTGAAAAATTCAAAATTTCATAAGCGCCTTTTTCGAAAGCATTTGGCGACAGTCCATCATCATTGTATAATTTTCCGATACTTGAAGTTACTTTTTCGTCAAAATAAAAATGCAGATCAAAATTCGCCAACGAATATTTCGTCGTGTTTTGAATCGTTTTTATCATAGGAATAAAAGCTCCTCCGCGAACAAAAACCGGAATGTTTTCTGCCGATACCGGAATATTTTCTGTAACGCCTGCTTCGTGTTTGGCACCATTATAAAAATCATACCAATTGCTGTTTTTGGGAAAATATACAGTCGTATTAGTAACTCCTGATTTGGTAATTGGAGTCACCAAAAAATCATTCCCCCACAAATAAGAATCACAGGAATTCAATAGCTTTTCATTAGCTGGTTCTTCGAAAAATAAAGGACGCATCAACGGCAAACCTCTGTTGTTGTTTTCGAAAGCCAAGGTGTAATTGTACGGCAACATTTGGTAACGCAACTCTATTTGTTTTTTTACTTTTGCCTTAGTTACAATGTCTTTATACACAGGTTCCGAAGGCACATCTTCTTGGGCGTGCGGACGATAAACAGGTTGAAAAACACCATACTGCAACCAGCGAACATACAATTCATTATCAAAATAATCTCCAGCAAATCCGCCTAAATCGGAGTGCATATAGGCCATTCCCTGCATTCCCATCTGCAAAGCGATTTCGGGTTGTGACTGTAATCCTTCCCAAGAACGGCTCACATCGCCAGACCACGGAATCATTCCATAATTTTGAGAACCCGAATATCCGGTGCGCATTAGAATAAAAGGACGCACATTTGGAAAGTCATTCTTGTACCCGTCACGAATCATTTTAGCCCAAGTATGTCCGTAAATATTATGCACTTCATCGGCCTTTCCTTGTGTGGTAAATGACGCAGACGGAAATACTTCGGGTTCACCCAAATCGCCCCACCAACCGCCTATGCCTTGGTTTATTAAACCTTTGTAGATGTTCCAAAACCAGGTTTTCCCTTCAGGTTTAAAGACATCCACAAGTCCTGTGTTTCCAAAAAAGAAATCATATTTAAAAGGGTTTCCGGCATCGTCAGTAGCCAATACTTTTTTATCTACAGCTTCCTGCCACTTGCTTGAAGTTGTCAAAATAAAAGGTTCTGTAATCAATACAGTTTTGACTCCTTTGCTGTTCAAATCGGTTATCATTTTCTTTGGATCGGAGAAATTGTCTTTGTCCCAATCCAAATTCCCCATCGTTCCCGTAACCGTTTTTCCGAACCAATACAAATCAAGGATTATGGCGTCTACAGGGATTTCATCTTTGATGTATTTGTCAATAGTTTTGGTCACTTCTTCCTGTGAATGGTATCCAAATCTACTAGAGAAATTCCCCAACGCCCAACGGGGAACAAGAGGCTGTCTTCCGGTCAAAGCGGTGTAATTTGAAGTCAAATCTGTCCAAGAATCACCAGCAATTACCTGATAGGTTTTTCTGCCCGAGATGGTTTCATAAACCAATGTATTGTCTTTTTTGCTATCTAAATCCAACCAACCAATGGCTCCATTATCAAAATGAACCGCATAAATTTTGGAAGACATTACCAACGGAATGGAGAAATTCATTTTCTTCGAATGCGTTCCATATCCATAGTCGGCTTGGTTGTATAATTCCAAACGATTCCCGCGACGGTTCATGCCTAATGCACGAGCTCCTCCACCGTAAAGCGCTTCGGTCGCATCCAAATTAAATTCTAAAGTCTCTTGTGGCTGTTCTTTGCTGTTTGCCGCTCTTTTTACAAACCCGTTTTTTTCAGAAATCAAAGGTTTGTTTTTGTACAAATAGCTAATTTGAAATGGGCTTTTCACGATGGAAACTGTAATCCCATTAGAAGAAAACACCAGTTCATTTTGGCTTTGCTTTATTTTAAAAACCGCTTTGGCAGGAATTAAAACTACCGCATGCGAAATCGAATTCAATTTTTCGCCCGTAGGCAAAAAAGTGGTTTCTACTATTTTATCTGAATAGGGTTTAATGAAATACTGCCCATCAGAAGTTTTTATTTCCAAAGTGTTTTGGACTACTTTATAACTTTCAAATTTTCGGTTTACGTTTTGGGCAAACGAAAAACTTGAAATTAAAAGAAATAGAATTATTTTTTTCATGGCTGGTTTATTTTTTTGAACCATTGTAAGGATTAAGTTTTGCTTATTCTCGCGAAGGCGCAAAGGCGCAAAGTTTAGAACCGATTTCTTTGCGTCTTCGCGTCTTTGCGAGAACTATATCTAGATAAAGCCTAGCAAGAAACTTTAATAATCTTATTTTTTTAGATTTAATTTTTACTTCAATTCCAAAAGTAGAACCGATTTTCCTTCAATGGTAATATCATTTTTCAAATCAATTGATTTTCCGGTAAGCACATCGTTTCCTGTTTTATAATTGGAAATACTTTCTTGAAAACGAGCCGTTGAAAAAGTTTTAGATTCTTTATTCTTATTGATAACCACCATAACCGATTTGGAATCGGTATATCTGAAATAGACATATACATTATTCTCTGGTATGTAATGTTTCATTTTTCCAAAATGCACTGCGTCATTTGTTTTTCTCCAATTGAACAATTGTGCCGAAAAATCAAAAAACGACTGTTGTTCAGCAGTTCTTCCTGCTTTTACGAAAGCATTATTACTGTCACCAGCCCAACCGCCTGGAAAATCTTGACGAATAGCAGCGTCGCCATCTTTATCTTTACTTCCTGCCATTCCAATTTCGGAACCATAATAAATTTGTGGAATTCCGCGAACGGTTGCCAGCAAAGTCATTGCCATTTTATATTTCGGCAGTTCTTTTTGGTAAATTTCATTGAAACGGTTTGTGTCATGATTTTCTACAAATGTCATGATGCTATTGATATTTGGATACAAAAAGTCATTGGTAAAATTCTCGTAAATATTGATCATTCCTTCATTCCACTTCCCATTATCTTCATTGAATACTTTAGCTAGTGTTTCCGTAAATGTAAAATCCATAACAGAAGGCAAGTATGAATTGTAATTTTGTATAGCCGCTATTTTACTGTCTTTTTGCCAATATGCCATTTGTGCCTGATCGTGCATCCAAACTTCCCCAACGATATTAAAATTCGGGTATTCATCGGTTACAGCTTTAGTCCATTCAGCAATTCCTTTTTTGTCGCAATAGGAATAAGTATCTACACGGAAACCATCTAAATTGGCGTATTCAATCCACCAAATGGCGTTTTGTTTCAAGTAGGTATTTACCAATGGATTCGATTGATTCAAATCGGGCATTGATTTTACAAACCACCCGTCCATACACGTTTTTGCATCAATTTGGGACGCATTGGTATCAAACTGTGTTGTCATTCTATAATTGGTTTGTGTGAAACTCGGAAATTGATGAAACCATTCTTGAGATGGCAAATCCTTCATCATCCAATGTTCGGCTCCCCAATGGTTTGTTACGTAATCCATAATCAGCTTCATATCGCGTTTGTGCAATTCTGCCGAAAGCTGTACATACTCTTCATTCGTTCCAAAACGAGGATCAATTTTATAAACATCAGATTGCCCATAAGTGTGATACGAATAAGCTTTGTCATTGTCTTCGCAAAGCGGTGTTGGCCAAAGTGCTGTAGCTCCCAACTCTTTGATGTAATCCAAATGCTGAATCATTCCCGCAATATCCCCACCGTGTCTTCCGCCGGGAAGCGCACGGTTTCCTTTTTCGGTAACCGATTTGTCGCTGTCGTTTTTTGGATTTCCATTGGCAAAACGATCTGACATGATTAAATAAATCAAATCGGATGCGTCATATCCTTTTCTGGAAGCCGAATTTTCTCTTCTTTGTTTTAAACTGTATTTTTTGGTGAAAGCGACTTTTTTATTTTTAGAAAATGAAAAAACAAAATCTTGTGCCGTTACATTTTTAGTGTCGATTGTAACGAAAAGATAATTTGGGTTTTCGGTTTTTTTGACTTCTTTAATCACAATATTATTGGATACTGTCACTTCATTTTCGGCAATATTTTTGCCGTAGAACATAATCTGCAATTCCGGATTGTGCATTCCTGCATACCAAAATGGAGGCTCAACCCGAGCAATTTGAGAAAAAACTGAAGTTGAAATGAGAAGTAATAGACTAACTACTTTTTTCATATTATACCATTTAAATTATAGTTTAAAAATTCTTACAGCAACTCCTTTTTTGAAATGTAAATCGGTGTGCTGATTTTTTTAAACACATGGGGACATAGGTTTTTATAGCTAGACTTTAATAAAAAAGGAAAAGAATGAATAGAAATAGCACTATTTTTCACATAGACTATGTGAAAAGTGAAACACCAATCTAGTTCTTTACAAAAACTATGAATTCTATGCTTCTATGTGTTTAAAAATTTAAAACCCTTTCTTAGCAATACTTCGAAAGGGTTTTTATTGAAATTTTATTTTTTTGGCTGAACCAAAACCGGACTTCCGTTTACATAAACAGTCAGTTCTTGGGTTCCTTCCAAAGTGAATTTGGTTTCCTTATGATCTACCGAGATTTTTACAATCTGGTTTCTGAAATTGATTTTGAACGAATAACCTCCCCATTCTTTTGGGATTTTTGGAGAGAAATGAAGTGCATCATTTTTTACTCTCATTCCGCCAAATCCTTCCACAATACTCATCCAAGTTCCTGCCATTGATGTAATATGACAACCCTCTTCAACCTCTTTGTTATAATCATCAAGATCCAAACGGGAAGTTCTTAAATAAAAGGCATACGCCATATCCATTTTGTCCAGCAAAGCGGCCTGAATAGAGTGTACACAAGGAGAAAGTGAACTTTCATGCACTGTAAATGATTCGTAGAAATCAAAATTACGTTCCAATTCCTCTTTAGAGAAATGGTCTTCGAAGAAATAAAAACACTGTAATACATCGGCTTGCTTGATATAAGGCGAACGCAATACACGATCCCAAGACCATTTTTGGTTGATTGGTCTTTGTGAACGGTCTAAGTCTTTTACGCGAACTAAATCTTTGTCCAAGAATCCGTCTTGCTGCAGATAAATCCCCATTTCTTCCGATCTTGGGAAATACATATTTCCTGCCACTTTGTTCCATTCCTGCAATTCAGCATCAGAAAGTTTTACCTTTTCTATAATGCGTTTATGGTCTGAAGGATATTCTAGTGATACTTTTTGAATTTGTGCTGTAGCGTAATCAATACACCATTTTGCAATATAATTGGTATAAAAATTATTGTTGATGTTGTTTTCGTATTCGTTTGGACCCGTTACTCCCAAAATCATATACTGATTTTTGTTTTTGGAGAAAGAAGCCCTTTGGTGCCAAAAACGGGCAATACCGATTAACACTTCCAATCCTTTCTCGGGAATATAAGAGTAGTCGCCGGTAAAACGGTGGTAATTATAAATTGCGAAAGCAATGGCACCATTTCTGTGAATTTCTTCGTGGGTGATTTCCCATTCGTTATGGCATTCTTCACCATTCATGGTCACCATTGGGTACAAAGCTGCTCCGTTTTTGAAACCCAAATTTACTTCCGCGTTTTCAATTGCTTTGTCCAATTGATTGTAACGATATGTCAATAAATTACGGGCTACTTGCTGGTCTTTGGTCGCCATATAAAATGGTATGCAATAAGCCTCAGTATCCCAATAAGTAGATCCGCCGTATTTTTCTCCTGTGAATCCTTTTGGTCCAATATTCAAACGGGAATCTTTTCCTAAGTAGGTTTGATTCAATTGAAAAATATTAAAACGAATTCCTTGTTGTGCTTTCACATCACCTTCAATTGTGATATCTGACATTTCCCAAATCTTTGCCCAAGCATCAATTTGGTCTTGCAACAATTGATTGTATCCTTTTGCTAAAGCTGATTGAATAACATTTTCGGCTGCCGAAACAGTATCAGTGTGATTTAACGAAACAGTATAACCTCCAATTTTTTGGATTCCGGATTTTTCTCCTTTTGCTACGATAACATCATAGTAAAATAAAATTTTATCCGATGTTGTATCTACCGATGTTGGTGACAGATTTTGTTTTTCTCCTTTTGCAAAAATGGTATTTTGCATAAAAGTTGTTACTTTAAAATGCGTTTTGAAGGTTTGAGCCGTAACAAAAGCTTCATTTCCAGATTTTTTAACATCTAATGGTTCCCAGAATTTTTCATCCCAGTTTGCATCTTCGTTGGTTACACCGGCATCGATATAGGGTTTGTAGATGATTTTGGCATCTTTATTTAAAGGAGTAACTTCGTAATTAATCACCCCTGCTTCATCTAAATCCAGTGATAAAAAACGACGAACATCAACAGCAACTTGTGTTCCATTTTTAAGAGTCGCTTGAAAAGAACGATGGTACCAGCCTTCTTTCATATTCAATTCACGACGGTAATTGGAAACTTCGGTACAGGTATTCAAATCAAAATCTTCGCCGTTGATTTCAATATTAATTCCAATCCAGTTTGGTGCATTCAAAACTTTGGCGAAATACTTAGGGTAGCCATTTTTCCACCAGCCCACTTTGGTTTTGTCAGGATAATAAATTCCCGCAATATAACTTCCTTGAAAAGTTTCGCCTGTATAACTTTCTTCAAAATTGGCTCTCTGTCCCATTGCACCGTTCCCGATACTAAATAAGCTTTCGGAAGACTTTACTTGTTCCTTATCAAATCCTTCTTCAATGATTGACCAATTATTTGGTTTTATATAATCTTGATTCATTTTTTATCTTAATTTAAGGCTAAGGTTTGAAGTTAAAGAATAAAACACCTCTTTGCTTCATTCTGCTTTAACCTTATATTTTGTTTATTATTTGTTTATTAATAATTCCAAGAAAGTGGAATTCATTTCGGTAAAATCTTTAAAATTGTATTGTGCTTCATGCAGCGTTTCTTCATGGCCAATACCAATGCTCATCATTTTGGCAATATTTGCGGCCTGAATTCCTGCTACTGAATCTTCAAAAACGATTGAATCTTCATTAGTTACGTTCAATAAACGTGCAGCATGAAGAAAAACTTCAGGATCTGGTTTTGCATTAACGACATCATTACCATCAACGATAACGTCAAAAAAAGGTAAAATTCCAGTTTTCTCAAGAATAGGTCTTGCATTTTTGCTGGCTGAACCCAAAGCAATTGGCTGATTATTCGCTTTTAAAAATTTTAAAACTTTCATTACTCCAGGCAAAATTTCAGTCTCATTCATATCAACCAGATACGAAAGATAATCTTCATTTTTTTGGATTAACCATTTGTCTTTATCTTCTTGAGAGGCTTCAACTTTACCTAATTCTAAAATGATATCTAAGGAACGAACGCGGCTCACACCTTTCAATAATTCATTATGTTCTAATGTAAAGTCAATTCCCAATCCCTTCGCAATTTTTTTCCACGCCAAAAAATGATATTTGGCTGTGTCAACAATTACACCGTCTAAATCAAAAATAAATCCTTTTCTCTTTTCCATTATTCTGCTTATTATTTTATTTTATTATTGCACTTTTTCTTTAACAAAAAATACAGCTAAACCAGCAATTATCATAGATATACCTGCTATTACAATTATTGCCATTGGTTCTCCTCCAAAAAGCATGATTATAGTGCTTCCTAATAATCCTGCTGTTATTTGCGGTATGGTTATAGTGGCATTAAATAATCCCATATATACTCCCATTTTTTCGGCAGGCAATGAACCTGACAACATTGCATAAGGCATTGCTAAGATCGCAGCCCATGCTAATCCTACTCCGGAAATAGAAAGCAGCAACATGTTTTTGTCTTCAACAATAAACATGGAAATCAATCCTAATCCACCCATAAATAAAGAGAAACTATAGGTTTTCTTTCTTCCAATGGATTTGGCAATAGAAGGAATAAGCAAGGAAAACAAAGCCCCTACTCCGCTATAAAAAGCAAACATTACTCCTGTCCAAACACCGGCTTCATTAAAACCAATTGATTTTGCGTCTAAAGCAGCTCCATGTCCCCAAACTTGATTTGCAATCGCCCTTGTAGTGTAAACCCACATTAAAAACAAGGCAAACCACGAGAAAAACTGAACAATTCCAAGTTGCCAGAAGATTTTTGGAGCATCCCCTATCAGTGCAAAAATGCTGGTTTTTTCCTTTTTTTCTATAGCGGTTAAGTCAATTTTATTGTATGCTGCATGCTCTTTAGGACCATATTCTTTAGTTTTAAATACTGTCCAAAGCACCGTCCCTAATAATATTGCTCCTCCAATATAGAAAGACCAGATTACTGACTCAGCTACTTTTTCGCCTGCTGCAGGCACATTAGACAAACCAATTTTTACTAAAATCCAAGGCAATAATGACCCAAAAACTGCGCCAAAATTGATTAAGGCACTTTGAAGCGAATACCCAAGATTGCGCTGTTCATCATTTACCATATCACCGACAAGTGCTCTAAACGGCTGCATGGTAACATTAAATGATGTATCCATTAGCAGTAACATTACAGCACCAAAAGCCAAAGGAGGCAATAAGTAAGTAAAATATTCTGCATTTGGCATAAAAAACATTGCCGTTGCCGACACAATAGCGCCAAAAAATATAAAAGGAATGCGGCGGCCTAATTTAGTCCATGTCTTATCACTTGAAAGACCAATAATAGGCTGAACAATTAATCCCGCCAAAGGTGCTGCTAACCAAAAGTAGCCAATGCTGTGAACATCTGCACCTAATGCTTCTAATATTCTACTTGTGTTTCCATTTTGCAAAGAATATCCGATTTGAACTCCCAAGAATCCAAAACTTAAATTCCAAATTTGCCAAAAACTTAAATTAGGTTTTCCCATTATTAAAAAATTTACATTTATTTACTAAACAAACAGTTATACTGTATTCTTCATCAGAACTGACTATAATTTATAATGAAAACACAAATAATACAAAATGAAATTGAGTTCAAATCAATACTCTCAAATCAACTTTTAAACACAATTTTGTCTAGCACTTCTTTTCAAAATAGCAAACTTTGGCATTTCGGAAAAAAGCTAAAACTTTAATTCATTTCTGAATTCAGCATGTTTTTAATAAAAATTGTCATGGGTAGCAATATGTACGGTTAAATAAATATCCCTAAAGGGATTTTGTTTAATAATTAACCTATACTCTTGTAAAAATTCATTAAATCATTATAATAATTTATGAATCTTTTTTTAAAAGATTTATCGTGTCTTAAAAAATTATAACACGAAATTTATCGTTATAAAAAAACTCATCTTATTTTTCGAAGTAAAAGAAAAGTTATAAACGTGGAGTAAATGTATAAAATTCTTTTTAGTAATTATTTAATAAAATTCAAAAATCATCATTTTTTTTTACTACAAGGTTGTAGTAATTAATAAATTACACCTTTTATTGGCAAATTTTTTAGAATTAACAGATTGCCATAAAAAAAATCGAATGGAGAAAACCCATTCGATTTCAATTTTTAAAACTATTTATCTAAAAAATATTCTTCAGCCCCGTTTGTTTTTACAGTCTAAAATTAATTGGTAGATTCTCTTTCTACCAAATAGGTTTCAATAACTTCGGTAATGTAGTTTTCTTCCTCCGATTCATCTTCAGATTCTAAACGGTCAATGATTATTTTAGCAGCTCGGTTGCCCATTTTTACACCGCTTTGACTCACAGTAGTAATCGTAGGAGTAGAATATTTGGAAATCATTCCATCTGTAAAGGCTATTACAGCAAGATCATTTGGAACATTTAAGCCAATTTTATTAGCTGTTTTGATACAGGTTACGGCAAAAATTTCATTTACAGCAAAAACAGCATCAATTGCTTCGTCTTCCAGCAATTTCCCAATAATAATTTCGCAGGTATCAATATCTTCAATTTTTATAATCAAGTGTTCATCAAAAGGCAGATTATTGTCTAATAATGCTTTTACATATCCATCAGTCCTCAATTTACCAACACTTACATAATCTACAGTTGTTACTAAAGCAATCTTTTTTCGGCCTTTATCAATCAAGCTTTGAACAGCTTCGTAAGCTGCCTGCTTATCATCAATAATTACTTTGTCGCACAATACCTCATTGGTCACACGGTCAAACATTACAACCGGCATTCCTTGATTTATCACTTCGGTAATATGATGAAAATCTCCTTTAAACTGGGTTTCTTTAGACAAAGACATAATAAATCCATCGATGCTGCCATTTGCCAAAAGCTCCATATTGAGAACCTCTTTATCAAAAGAATCATCAGACAAACAAATAACAACACTATATCCATTTTCATTAGCAATCTGTTCAATACCATTAATTACTGTAGAGAAAAAATGGTGTACAATTTCTGGGATAATAATACCTATTGTTTTTGTTTTTCTGTTTTTGAGGCTGAGTGCAATATTGTTCGGTTTATAATGATAAAATTTTGCAAATGCTTGAACTTTCAATCGTGTTTCCTCTCCAATTTCGGGACTGTTTCTAAGTGATTTAGAAACAGTTGAAATAGAAACATCCAATTCTTTGGCAATTTGCTTTAGCGTTATTTTTTTCTTCATCTTAAAGAGGCATTACTTGATTGTACTATTCGATTCGTAATAAAGGTAACATAATTTTTTATTTATTGTAAATATTCATGCAAAAATGAATATAAAAAGCAAAGTTTTCAACACTATCACGTTTTCGTAAGCCTATCTCATTTTCATCATGTCGAGCGTGTTAATTAATTCATAATTTTGAAATTCGAAGTAAAGAAAACTTAAACAAAACTTAACCAAAAAAACAATTAATTTAAACAAAAAGTATGAAAACAATTTACAAAAAGTTGTTATTTTTATTACTCCTGCTTCCGTTTTGCGCAATAGCTCAGAACAAAATTGAGGGAACGGTACTTGATAATGTATCAGGCCAGCCCATTCCAGGAGTAAATGTAAAAATAGAAGGAAGCACTACTGGTGTTTCAACTGATTTTGATGGTAAATTTCAATTTGCAAATGTAAAGCCTACTGATGTACTGACCATTACTTACATGGGGTATCAGACAAAATCAATCACTGTCGGATCTCAAAAATCTTTAACCGTTAGACTTGAAGAAGATTCAAACCAATTAAAAGAAGTTGTTGTTCAGGTAGGATATGGTTCTGTTAAGAAAAAAGATGCTACTGGAAATGTTACTGCATTGACTACCAAAGACTTCAACAAAGGACCTGTAGTTTCTGCTGACGCAATGATTACGGGTAGAGTAGCAGGTATGCAAGTTATAACTGGTGGCGGTTCTCCTGGAGAGTCTGCTACTATTAGAATTCGTCAAGGTTCTTCATTGACCGCAAACAATGATCCTTTATATGTTATTGATGGTGTAGCTGTACAAGCTGGAGGAATTAATGGAGGTAGAAACCCACTGTCAACTATTAACCAAAACAATATTGAGTCCATTTCGGTTTTGAAAGATGCCTCTGCAACAGCAATTTATGGATCACGTGCTTCTAATGGTGTGGTAATCATCACTACAAAAAAAGGAAAAGCGGGTGATTTAAAAGTAGCATATAATGGAAATTTTCAAGTTTCTCAAGTAACGAATCAAGTTGATGTTTTAGATGCTGATCAATATAGAACTTACGTTAACGCCCATGGTGATGCTACCAAAATTGGTTTATTAGGTACTGAATCTACAGATTGGCAAAAAGAAATTTTCAGAACGGCTTATGGATTTGATAACAATATAGCTCTTAGTGGTGGCGTTGACAATCTTACCTATAGAGCCTCTGTTGGTTATGCTAATTTACAAGGTGTATTACTTCGCGATAATTTACAAAGAACGACGCTTCAAGCAGCTCTTGTTGGAAACTTTTTTGACAAGCATTTAAGAGTTGAATTGAATAACAACACATCATCTATGGTAAACAACTATAGTAATCGTGGAGCAGTTGGCGCAGCAATAAGTTATGACCCAACTCAGCCTATTAAAAATCCTGATGGAACTTATTTCCAATGGTATGACAGCCCAACTTTGATTACTCCTAACTCAAACACAAACCCGCTGTCATTAATTAATCAGCAAAATAATTTGGGTAATTCATTTAGAAGTATCGGAAACATTCAATTTGATTATAAAATGCACTTTTTACCAGATTTAAAAGCTACTGCCAACTTCGGTTATGATCAAAACAGTGGTGCTTCTTTTGGTAATACCAATGCAGATTATAAAAATGGATTAAATGGGTCTGGATTCAATAATACCTATCGAAATACAAGTACCAATTTCAATAAATTAATGGATTTGTACTTGAATTACAAAGGTTCTGTTGAAGGAGCAAGTTTAGTTTACGATGTAACCGCTGGTTACAACTACCAAAACTTTTATAATAATGGAACTCAGACGGCTTACACTTATGAGACTAAAACAAAAGTAGATACACCTGTAACTGCTACTAATTTAAATTTACAATCATTCTTTGCTAGAGGTAATTTTACTTTTGCAGATAAATATTTATTAACGGCTTCATATAGATATGACGGAACATCTCGTTTTACTACAGACAACCGTTGGTCTGGTTTCCCTGCAGTGGCTTTTGCTTGGAAAATTAATGACGAAGGATTCTTAAAAAATGTAGAAAGTGTATCAAGTCTTAAATTAAGATTAAGCTGGGGGGTTACAGGACAACAGGATATCGGTACAATTTACCCGTCTATCCCATTGTATTTAGTATCTAATAGTACTGCTCAATACCCATTTGGCGGAAACTATTATAATACTTACAGACCGCAGCCATACAACAGTAATTTAAAATGGGAGCAAACAGAATCTACAAATGCTGGTATTGATTTTGGATTCTTCCAAAATAGAATTACTGGAAGTGTAGATGTTTATCAAAAAGAAACTAGTGATTTATTATTAAACACCTTTAATCCTGCATTTTTTGGATTCTCTGATAAAGATAACTACAATATTGGATCTGTAAAATCTCAAGGTATTGAGGTAGCTGCCAACTTTATTCCTGTAAAAGATGACAATTGGGAATGGAATATTGGAGGAAACATTACTTTTCAAAAAAGTGAAGTTACTAAGTTAACGACTACACAACCTGATACTCCAGGACTTAATGTAGGAGGAATTCAAGGAGGAACAGGTAACACTATCCAAAATTTACAAGTCGGATATGCTCCAAATTCATTTTTGGTATTCGAACAAGCATATGGAGCGGATGGAAGACCATTAGATGGAGTTTACATTGACAGAAACAAAGATGGCGTTATTAATGATAAAGATTTATATCGTTTTCATAAACCTGCTGCTGATATTTTTTATGGCGCTAACACTAGTTTAGAATACAAAAACTGGTTGTTAGCTATGAACTTTAGAGGATCTTGGGGGAATTACAACTACAATAACGTAGATTCTAACAACGGTACTAGAGCAAATGTAATAACAACCAATGGTAATTATTTAAACAATGGTACTACTGATTTATTATATACTGGTTTTACTACATCAAGCGACAGACAACTGCATTCTGACTACTATGTACAAGATGCTTCATTCGTAAGATTGGACAATATAAGCCTTGGATATACTTTTAATCAAAAAGAAAATGCCCCTTTAGTTCAATTAACGGCTGCTGCACAAAACGTATTCATTATTTCTGACTATAAAGGATTGGATCCTGAAATTGCAGGTGGTATCGATAATAATTTCTATCCGAGACCAATCACTTTCACGTTAGGTCTAAACGTTAATTTCTAATATAATAACAAGAAAAATGAAAAAGATACAAATAAAATTATTGGGTATTTCTTTGTTAATGATGATAGGTCTTTTATCATCCTGTACAGGAGAATTAAACCAATCTCCTGAAAGCTCTGATGCTGTTCCTGGAGAAGAATTCTATAGCAACCCAGCTTCTTACAAACAAAGTCTAGCCAAACTTTACGCTGGATTTGCAACTACAGGTCAACAAGGTCCTGCTGGAAAACCAGATGTATCAGGTGATGAAGGAGCCAGTCAATACATTAGAGGGCTTTGGTTAATGCAAGAACTAACTACAGATGAAGCTGTTATTGGTTGGAATGATGGATCTATCAAAGATTTCCATTCTCAAACATGGACAGATAGAGATGCATTTATCAAATCTACATTCTACAGAATTTCTTTTCAAATTGTAAACTGTAATGAGTTTTTAAAACAAACTACTGATGCAAAATTAGAAGCTAGAGGTGTAGATGCAACGACTAAGACAGATGTTAAAGATTTTAGAGCAGAAGTCCGTTTCTTAAGAGCATTATCATATTGGCATTTAGTAGATTGTTTTGGAGGAGGGTCTTTGGTTACAGAAGATTCGCCATCAGATTTCTATTATCCTGCCTATTCAACAAGAGCTGAATTATATGCTTTTATTGATTCTGAATTAACTGCAATTGCTCCCGAGTTAAAAGCACCTAAAACTAACGAAAAATATCGTGTAGATCAAGCTGCTGCTTGGATGCTTCAGGCTAAATTGTACATGAATGCGAAAGTATATATCGGTACAGACAAATATGCTGCTGCATTGCCTTTGATTAATAAAGTTATTGCTTCACCTTACACTATCCATAACAATTACAACCAATTGTTCTATGCCGATAATGATACTAACGGTGCACAAAACGAATTTATTTTCGCTATTGCATTTGACGGTCTTAAGACACAAACATACGGCGGAACTACTTTCTTGACACATGCTCCAGTAGGCGGATCAATGGATCCTAAAAAATTCGGAATCAACGGCGGTTGGGGCGGAGTCAGAACTACTTCAGCTTTTGTCGATAAATTCCCTGCTGGTAACACTGATACACGAGGCATTTTCTGGACAGATGGACAATCTAAAGATATTAATGACATCAGTACATTTACCGATGGATATGCTGTTCAAAAATTCAGAAACATTAAAGTGGATGGCAGTCAAGGATCAGACGCAACAGGAAACTTTACAGACATTGACTTCCCTATTTTCCGTTTGGCTGATGCTTATTTGATGTATGCAGAATGTGCTGTAAGAGGCTCTGGTGATTTAGGTACTGCTACAACTTATGTAAATGCACTAAGAACAAGAGCAAAAACTAATATTATTACCCAAACAGATTTAACTCTTAATTTTATTTTGGATGAAAGAGCCAGAGAATTTCACTTTGAAGCACAAAGAAGAACAGATTTGGTTCGTTTTGGTAAATTTACTGGTGGATCATACATTTGGCCTTGGAAAGGTGGTGTAAAAACTGGAGCTCCTACACAAAGTTTCAGAGATATATTCCCAATTCCTGCTGATGCAATTGTTGCAAACCAAAATTTAATTCAAAATCCTGGATACTAACTAATTTAAAATCAACGAAAATGAAAAATATAACAAAAATAATAATTGCTTTGTTCGCTGTTGCAGCGTTCTCCTGTACACAAGACGATGTTGAAAACAGACCCGTAATCACTCCTACAGATGCACCAGTATTAACTGCGCCTACAGCTGGAGCTACATATGTATTAGCTCCTGAAAATGCTACTGCTACTGCAGAACGTTTTACTTGGAATCCTGCAAATTTTGGCGGTAATGTAGAAGTAACTTATACTGTACAAATGGACAAAAAGGGCGGGGATTTCTCTGCACCTCAAACATTAGGTTCAGTTGTATCGGCATATCAGGTTGCAGTAACCGTTGAAGTATTAAATGGTGCTGCACTAAAATTAAAAGCTACACCTTATGAATCCACTAATTTTGAAATTAGAGTTGTTGCTACAACAGGCACTGCTACATCTATAACTTCAGCTACTACAACGGCTATTGTGGTAAAACCATACACAACTGAAGCTCCTAAATTATGGGTTCCTGGAAGTTATCAAGCTGCATCTGGATATGGATCCGATTGGACACCATCCACAGCACCACAATTAGCTTCTTCTGGATACGGAAAAACTGATTTTGAAGGATATGTTTACATAAACAATGCAACAGCTCAATATAAATTTACTCCTGCTGCAAATTGGGATGCCGAATTTGGTGAAGCTGGTGCAACTGATGGTGTTTTCACTGGAGTTCTTAAAGCTAAACCTGCTAAAAATTGTGGTTTACCAACAGCAACTGCTAGTTATTACCTAATAAAAGCAGATACTGACCCTGCTAAATTAAATTATTCTTTAACTGCTATTACTACAATGGGAATTATTGGTAATGCAACTGTGGGAGGTTGGGACAACAGCACTCCAATGGTTTATAATAAAGATACAAAAAAATGGACAGTTACTGCTGTATTAACAACTCAAGCTGCTCCAGATAACGGAATGAAATTTAGAGCAAATAACGCTTGGACAATTAATTATGGTGACACTGGTAATGATGGTGTATTAGATTTAGATGGTAAAAATATTGGCACAACTGCTGGCACTTATTTAATTACCCTGGATTTAAGTAACCCAAGACATTATACTTATACAATGGTAAAACAATAATTCTAGTTATCATTTCAAAAAGGGCTATCTTCATGGATAGCCCTTTTTTAATTTTAAATAAAATAAAATGCTATGAAAAAACTTTTACTTATATTGATGCTTTTTGTCTCACTTGGGTGTTTGGCACAACAACAAACCGTTACTTATTCCATAAGTCCGGCAACATTTGAGGAAACTGCATCCATTACAATTACCATTAATGGAAACAGCATCAACGAAAGTACTTGGGGCGTAACTGGAAATGCACTTTATTTATGGGCCTGGGCTTTTGATATCGATGATACAACCCAAAAAGGAACTCCGCTTAACGGTACATGGGAGGCATCAGATGAAGCGAGCAAATTTACTTACAATGCTGGAAATGACACATACACCAAAACCATTACGCCAACTGTTTATTATAACACTGCCAATATTGGAAAAATAGGATTTTTAATAAAAGCAAAAAATGGGACAGGAGACAAAAAATCACAAGATATTCTTGCCGAAGTAGGCTCTTTTCAAGTTAACCTTACTTCTCCACCAGCTAACAGTACAACCATTTTAGCTTCTGGCGGAAGCCTATCAATTGCCACAGCAAACACTAATGGAGTTGCAAGTTATAATTTAAAATCGAACGGAATTAGCATCAATACCAATGCCAGTACTTCAAATTATACATACAATCACGCCAATATTACTCAAAATCAAAATTATGAATTGGAAGTAACTCAAGGAGCAATCACTATCACCAAAAAATTCAGTGTCGTTATAAATCCGAGTACAATTTCCGAAACAATTCCAGCTGGTTTAGTCGATGGTATCAATTACAATCCAACTGATGCCACCAAAGCAACTTTAGTTTTGGATGCGCCTTTAAAAGATTTTGTGTATGTAGCAGGAAGTTTTAACAACTGGCAGCCTGGGAATTCTTATGCTATGAAAAAAGATGCAGCCTCAGGCTCAACAAAATTTTGGTTAGAACTTACTGGACTTGTATCCGGCACCAATTACACCTATCAGTATTGGGTAGGAGAATCAACTCCTATTGCCAATTCTCCAGCATTGGTAAAAACAGCCGATCCTTATTCAACTTTAGTATTATCTCCTAATGATGACCCTGGAATTCCAGCCGTTAACTACCCTAATATGCCTGCATATCCAATTGGACAGGATAAAGAAGTAACCGTTTTACAAACAGGACAGACACCTTATGCTTGGAGTACATCCACAACTAATTTTGTTAAACCTGAAAAAGATAAATTAGTAGTATCCGAAGTGTTGGTAAGAGATTTCGATGCCAATAGAAATTATCAAAATATAATTGACCGCATTGATTATTTCAAAAATTTAAAAATAAATGCCATTGAATTAATGCCTGTAATGGAATTTGAAGGTAATGAAAGTTGGGGGTATAATACCTCATTCCACATGGCGCTGGATAAATTTTACGGTTCTTCAGCTAAACTAAAAGAATTAATCGACTTATGCCATAAAAATGGTATTGCAGTTATTCTGGATGTCGCTTTAAACCATGCTTTCGGCAGAAATCCTATGGTAAGAATGTGGATGAATGATCCTGATGGAGACGGTTATGGTTCTCCAACTACTGAAAATCCTTATTTCAATACCGTTGCAAAACACA